>JALVEX010000039.1 GCA_027030435.1 Paracoccaceae bacterium | reverse complement strand
GCTCGGCGGCATCCTGATCCGCAATTCGATCATCCTCGTGGATCGCATCGAGGCGCTGCGCCGCCGCGGCGAAAAACCCTGGGAGGCAGTGGTGGACGCCACGCTGACGCGCGCCCGCCCGATCGTGCTCACGGCCTCGGCCGCGAGCCTCGCGCTCATTCCGATTTCGCATCAGGTCTTCTGGGGGCCCATGGCCTATGCGCTGATGGGCGGGATCATCATCGGAACGGCGATAACGCTGATCTTCGTGCCGGTGCTTTACCTGATCGTTTTCCGCGTGAAGGAGAAGAGCGCGTGAATTCACGGATTGATCTTGTGCCGCAGGTTCCGGGCGCATCCCATTGTCTTGCCAATGGATTTCCCGCTGGCGGCTCATAGGGGCTATTTACATAATACATATTATGCGATTCCTTTTACGGGGAAGAACTCATAGCCATTCCAGTGCAACAAACTTTTCGGTAGTCTACTCCGGCCTGCCAAAAACGCCCGGTCATGAAGGATGAAGATGATAACCTATCCCGCTAATCTACAGCATCTTTCCCGCCTCGGGGGGCCAGCGAGATCCGCCACCGGCACGATTCCCTGCCTGGCTCTTGCCCATAACGAAGCCAACATCATTGGCGCCTTTCTCGATCATTACCGCGCTCTCGGGCCGGTTTCCTTCATCATCGTCGATGATCACTCGACAGATGGCACAAGGGAATTTCTGCAATCCCAGCCCGATGTAACGCTCTATCAGCCGCGGCCCGGTTCCACCTATTCCCGCGACAAGCGCGCTTGGAGATCCGAGATCCTCGATGCCTGCGCCGATGGCAGATGGTGCCTTGTATCCGATATCGACGAGCATCTTGTCTACAGGGATATGGCGAACACCCCCCTGCAATCCCTGATCGCGGAGATTGAGCGGGAAGGCGCAGAAGCGCTGCTTTGCGTGATGGTTGACATGTATGCCGACAAGCCCCTCGCAGAACATGAATTCAAAGGCGGTTCACTGCGCGAGGCCTTTCCCCTGTTTGACCGGATCGAGAAGCAGAACTACCGGTTTCTCATGCCTCCCTCGCGGTTTGCGGAAAAATACCCCACGCCACCACGTTTCGTGACCGGTGGCCTGGTGGAAAGGCTGTTTTCGGACCCGAACAAAAAGCCCCCGCCCCCCTTGGCGCGGTATTTTCTCAAACGATACGCGGACCTTTCGACACCGCACAATCTTTCCACGTCCGGGCGGATGATGAACCGCCTCGCACGGATCCTCCTCAAGAACCACCTTCCTCCCCTGCCCCTTGATCTCACCAAGCTCGCCCTGTTGCGCTGGCACAAAGGGATGCAGTTCTCCGGCGGCCCACATGCAACAAACCGCCCCATGCGCCTTTCGGAAAAGCGGGGTGTGATGCTGCATTATCGCTTTACACGTGGCGCCGAGGGCATCCGTTTCCTTGCGGAGCGCGGGCAGCATGCCGAAGGCGGCGCCTATTATGCGCGCTTCCTGGATGAGAAGATGATAAGCCGATCTCCGGCCGGGCCTCTCACATCCACCTATGGCGGCGAAACGTCACTGGGAGATCTCCTGCGTTGAAGCCAGATGCCTGCCGCTTTGAAACCTCAATCCTCATCCGAGTGGGAATCTGCGTATGACCCCGATACAGAAATTCGCCCGAAGCATCCGCACCCGCTGGCACCGCCTGAAAAACACCAGGCGGATAACCATTGACGGCGTGAAGGTCATCACCGATCGCAAGCGCATTCCCCCGTTCATCCAGAAACTTCTCTTTCGCAGGCAATATGAGGATCAGGAGCGCGCGCTTGTCGTGAAGCACCTTCGCCCCGGCGACAGGGTGCTCGAGATCGGATGCGGCATCGGGCTCGTCAGCCTCGTAGCCACCAAGGTCTGCGGAGAAGGCAATATCTTTTCCTATGAGGCGAATCCGCAGTTGGAAGCGATCATTCGCTCAAATTACCGCCTGAACGGCTGGGAGCCGGATCTGACGATGAAGGCCGTGACGGCCGACGGCCGACGGCTCAAATTCTTTAAGGAGGAGAACATACTTTCCTCTTCCCTTCTGGATCGCAATCTCGACGGGCGGGAAATAGAGATCGAAAGCGTGGCCATCAATGATGCCATCCGCCGGCATGATCCCACCGTGATCGTGATGGACGTGGAGGGCGCGGAGGAAGAAATCCTGCCCGTGGCCGATCTCGAAGGGGTACGGGCCCTTATCCTTGAGCTTCACCCCCATATCATCGGCGAAGCAAAGGTGTCGGCGCTGGTGAAGGATCTCGAGGCCCGGGGATTTTCCCTGCGCGAGAAAATACACAAGACATATTTCTTCGAGCGCTGAGCCGATCTTCCTCAGCCCAGGCCGGCAACGGACCAAAGAGTGCAGGGCTCAGATAATTGAGCGAACCTGTTAATTAATCCGGCGCTCCCAGCGGCACAGGCGTATTTTCTCTCTGAATACGCTGCAAAACCTTGAAATGGAACCACTATTACTGCTGCACTGCGCCTGTTCAGGAAGTAAATATGCCTGACTGTGAGCGCGGTAATGATGGGGCCTGACCCCTAAAGCATTTCGAGACGCCATTAGCAAGCTTGCCAATTTGGGGGCAACCTATGGCTATCCCAATGTTCTGCCTTCCATTGAACAGGCATATCAGAGGCGCATCTGCTGGCAGCCCCCCCGCCTACGGCCTGCCCCAGCCGCCGCCGCCCGGGGTGAGCATCTCGAAGGCATCGCCCGCCGCCATCTCGGCCTGCGCATTGCTGGCGAGGGTTTCCACCCGGCCGTCGGCGCGGATCACGCGGTTGACGCCCGTCGCCCCCGGCGCGCCGCCGTCCACGCCGAAGGGCGGCACGCGGCGGTGGCCGCTCAGCACCGTCGCGGTGACGGGCTCGAGGAAGCGCAGCCGGCGGATCACCCCATCGCCGCCGCGCCAGCGTCCCGCGCCGCCCGAGCCGCGGCGGATCGAGAATTCCTCGATCCTGACCGGAAAGCGGCTTTCGAGCACTTCCGGGTCCGTCATCCTCGTGTTCGTCATGTGGGTGTGGACGGCGCTGGCGCCCTCAAAGCCCGGGCCCGCCCCGGCCCCGCCGGCGATGGTTTCGTAATTCTGGAAGGATTCGTTGCCCCAGGTGAAATTGTTCATGGTGGCCTGCGAGCCCGCGAGCGCGTGGAGCGCGCCGAAGAGGCAGTTGCAGATCGCCTGGCTCACCTCCGTGTTGCCCGCGACCACGGCGGCCGGGTAGCGCGGATTGATCATGCTGCCCTCGGGGGCGATGATGCGCAAGGGCTTCAGGCAGCCTTCATTGAGCGGGATATCCTTGCCCACCAGCGTGCGGAAAACATAGAGCACCACGGCGCGGCAGATCGAAAGCGGCGCGTTGTAATTGCCCGGCTGCTGCGCGCTGGTGCCGGTGAAATCGATCACCGCCTCGCCCGCCGCGCGATCGACGCGGATATTCACCCGAATATGCGCGCCCGAATCCATCTCGTAATCGAAGCTGCCGTCCGAAAGACGGCCGATCACCTGGCGCACGCTGGCTTCGGCGTTGTCCTGCACGTGTTTCATGTAGGCCTGCACCGTTTCCAGCCCGAAATCGTCCACCATCTTCAGGATCTCGTGGATGCCGGTGGCATTGGCCGCCACCTGGGCCTCGAGATCGGCGATGTTGTGATCGATGTTGCGGCAGGGGTATGGCCCGGAGGCGAGGAGCGCACGGGTTTCGGCCGCGCGCAGGCGCCCGCCCTCGACAAGCTTGAAATTGTCGATCACCACGCCCTCTTCCTCGATCCGGGTGCTGTCGGGCGGGTTGGAGCCCGGGGTCTTGCCGCCGATATCGGCGTGATGGCCGCGCGAGCCCACGTAAAAGAGGATCTCGCGCCCGGCGCGATCGAATACCGGGGTGATCACGGTCACGTCCGGCAGATGGGTGCCGCCGTTGAAGGGGGCGTTCAGCATGTAGGCATCGCCGGGCTTCATCCGGCCGGCATTGAGGCGGGCGATGGTGCGCACGCTTTCGCTCATCGAGCCCAGATGCACCGGCACATGGGGCGCATTGGCCACCAGATTGCCCGCCGCATCGAACAGCGCGCAGGAAAAATCCATGCGCTCCTTGATGTTGACGGAATAGGCGGTGTTGGCGAGCGTCGAGCCCATCTGCTCGGCGATCGACATGAAGAGATTGTTGAACACCTCGAGCATCACCGGATCCACATCCGTGCCGATGGCGCGCGCGGCCTTGCGCGGCGCGTGGCGCTCAAGGATCAGATTGCCCAGATCATCCACCCGCGCCTGCCAGCCGGGCTCGACGATATTGGTGCCGGTGGCCTCGGTGATGATCGCGGGGCCCTTGAGGGTGGCGCCGGGGGGCAGGCTCTCGCGCCGGTAGATCGGGCTTTCCTGCTGTTTTCCTTCGGCGAATATATGTGTTTTATCTATTGGTTGCGGGTTATTTCTGATGTCATGAGCGAGGTTTTGGGGCACCGGTTCCGTCTCGCCGATCGCCTCTATGGTGATCATCTCGATCAGCAGGGCGCGATCGGGCGCGGCGAAGCCGAAGCGGGCTTCATGCGCCGCGGCGAAGGCGGCGGCCATTTCCCCGGCCGTGCCAAGCGGCACTTCGAGCGCCTGGTGCGAGCCCTCATAGCGCAGATGGGCGCGCGCCTCGGTGCGGATGCGGGCGCGGGCAACCCCCTGCCCGGTCACCTCTTCAATCGCATCTTTTTCCAGTTTTTCAATGTCCTGCGTGATTTTCTTCAGCTCTTCAAGCGGCCGGTTCACCTGCATCTCGCGCATGGCGCGCACCGCCGCGAGCCCGATCCCGAGCGCCGAGAGCACGCCGGCCAGCGGATGGATGAACACGCTGTCGATCCCCAGAAGATCGGCCACCGCGCAGGCGTGCTGCCCGCCCGCGCCGCCAAAGCAGCACAGCGTGTAGCGGGTCACGTCATGGCCGCGCTCGACGCTGATCTTCTTCACCGCATTGGCCATGTTGCGCACCGCGATCTCGAGGAAGCCGGCGGCGGTTTCCTCGGGGCTGAGGGGCGCGCGGCCGGTATCGCGGGCGATTTCGGCGGCGAGGGCCTCGAATTTCGCCCGCACCACCTCCGCATCAAGCGGCTGATCGCCCTCGGGGCCGAACACATGCGGGAAGTGCCCGGGCGCGAGCTTGCCGAGCATCACGTTGCAATCCGTCACCGTGAGCGGCCCGCCGCGCCTGTAGCAGGCCGGGCCGGGATCGGCGCCGGCGCTTTCGGGGCCCACCTGATAGCGCCCGTCGCGCCAGGAAAGGATCGAGCCCCCGCCCGCCGCCACGGTGTGGATATCCATCATCGGCGCGCGCATCCTCACACCCGCCACTTCCGTTTCGAAGCTGCGTTCGAAGCTGCCGGCCCAGTGGCAGACATCGGTGCTCGTG
>JALVEX010000038.1 GCA_027030435.1 Paracoccaceae bacterium | reverse complement strand
CTCCTCGCCCTGAATGACGGCCACCGGTGCCTTGCGCCGGTCGGCATATTTGAGCTGGTTGCCGAAGTTCCTCGGATTGCCGAGATAGACCTCGGCGCGGATCCCGGCGGCGCGCAGCTCATCGGCCATCGCCATGTAATCGCCCATGCGGGCGCGATCCATCACCGTCACCACCACCGGCCCCGAAGCCGCCGATCCGCCGATCCGCCCCTTCATGCGCAGCGCCGCCAGCAGGCGATCGACGCCGATGCTCACCCCCGTCGCCGGCACGCTCTGGCCCGTGAAGCGCTTCACCAGATCGTCATAACGCCCGCCGCCGGCGACCGAGCCGAACCGGCGCAGGCGGCCCTTTTCATCGGTGATGTCGAAGGTAAGCTCGGCCTCGAACACCGGGCCGGTGTAATAGCCGAGCCCGCGCACCACGGATGGATCGATCACGATGCGATCGGGGCCGAAGCCGCGCGCCTCAAGGAGCGTGGCGATGGTTTCAAGCTCCCCGACCCCTTCCGCGCCGGAAGCCGAGCCGCCGACGGCCGCCGCGAGGTTGGCCAGCGTCGCCGCACCATCCTTGCCGCGTGCGGTGAGGAAGGCGATCACGGGCTCAGCCTGTTCGGGCGAAAGCCCCACGCCATCGATGAAGGCGCCAGAGGCATCGAGCCGCCCCTTGCCCAGAAGCTCGCGCACCCCTTCTTCGCCCACCTTGTCGAACTTGTCGATGGTGCGCAGGATGCCCTCGCGCATGGCTTCATCCGCCACCCCGACGGCATCGAGAACGCCATTCAGCACCTTGCGGCTGTTGATGCGCACGATGTAATCGCCCCGTGCGATGCCGACCGCCTCGAGCGTATCCGCGAGCATGGCGCAGATCTCGGCATCGGCGGCCACCGAAGGCGCGCCCACGGTATCGGCATCGCATTGATAGAACTGGCGAAACCGCCCCGGCCCCGGCTTTTCGTTGCGCCACACAGGCCCCATGGCATAGCGCCGGTAAGGCGTGGGCAGATCGTTGCGAAACTGTGCATAGACGCGCGCGAGCGGGGCTGTCATGTCATAGCGCAGCGCCAGCCAGTCGCCCGGCTTCGGCACGCCCTCCGCCCCCTCTTCCGCCTCCTGCCAGGCAAACACCCCGGCATTGGGGCGATCCACATCGGGGAGGAACTTCCCGAGCGCCTCCACCGTTTCCACGGCGGAGGTTTCCAGCGCCTCGAAACCATGCAGCTCATAGACATCCCGGATGCGCCCGAGCATCTCATCGCGCTCGCGCACCTCGGCGCCGAAATAATCGCGAAAGCCCTTGGGCGGCAGGGCCCTGGGGCGGGGCTGTTTCTTCTGTTTCTTCTGCTTGGCCATCGGGCTTTCCCTTGCGCAACATCCGCCTGCGCGTTTACAGAAGCGCGCGCCGGGGAGCAAGCGTGATGGGCAAGCGAAATGGGCCCGGCGGGCGGGCAAGCGGAAAGGGCATTGCGCATCCGCCGCGGATCGGTCAGGGAGAAACCATGAGCACCGATGAAATCACACGCATGCAGGAAGAGATCGCCCATCTGGCGCGCGCGGTGGATGATCTTTCCGATACCGTGATCCGCCAGGAGCGCGAGATCGCCACGCTCACCCGCCGCCTCGAAATGCTGATCGAGCGCGCCGCCGAACAGGAACTGGCGGAGGGTGGCACGGTGCCGCTGGCCGATCAGAAGCCGCCGCACTGGTAGGCCCCACGCCGGCCCTTTCCCGCCCTGCCCCTCCTCAGGCGAAGGGATCTTCCGGGTAGGTAACTTGCGCGAGATAGAGCCCCTGGGGCGGCGAAACCGGCCCGCAGGCGGCGCGATCGCAGGCCGCGAGCGCCGCGCGCACGCGCTCGGGCTCCCACGCTCCCGCGCCCACACGCTCGAGCGTGCCGACAAAGCTGCGCACCTGATTGTGCAGGAAGCTGCGCGCCTCGATGTGAAAGCGGTATTCCCGCCCCTCCGGATAGGGCAATTCCTCGATATCGAGGCGATCGAGCGTTTTGACCGGCGATTGCGCCTGGCACTGGCTGGCGCGGAAGGTGGTGAAATCGTGCTTCCCGATCAGGTGGCGCGCGGCCTCGCGCATCGGCTCCACATCGAGCGCATGACGCAGCTGCCAGACCTTGCCGCGATCCATCACCACCGGCGCGCGCCGGCTGACGAGGCGGAAGAGATAGCGCCGCTTCACCGCATCGAAGCGCGCATGGAAATCATCCGCCACCCGCGCCGCCGCGAGAATTGCCACCGGGGCGGGCTTCAGGTGGAAATTGAGCGCCTCCATCAGGCGGAAGGGTTCCCATTCACGCGCAAGATCGAAATGCGCGACCTGCCCCAGCGCATGCACGCCCGTATCGGTGCGCCCCGCCCCGGTGATCGCCGCCCCCCCAGGCGCGATCCGCGAAATGGCCTCCTCGATTGCCTGCTGCACGGAGGGCAGCCCGGCCTGGCGCTGCCAGCCGCAGAACGGCGCGCCGTCATATTCTATCTTCAGGGCATAGCGGGGCATGGCGCCTGCCTAGCCGCATCGACGCGGATTGGCAATCCGCGGCAGAAGGCCGGTTCGCGGGGAGCAGCCGGATTCTCCGGCGGCGGCCATCGGCCGGACGGAACTGAAATCTTGTTAACACTGGTTTGTTTGTCAGAAGGGCCGAACTGGCCTAATCTCTTCCGATAAACGACAAGGCGGAATTCGCCATTACGGCGATCCGAAAGGGGAATTGGCATGCAGTCAGAAACACATGCCATACGCCTGGAGGATGAAATCCGCAGGGAAAGGGAAGGTAACGGTATCGGCCGCACGTAACTTCGAAAGAAGGATCCGGCTGTGTCGTCAAAAGGTGTAACAGAAGAAACACATCCGGCGCAGCCTCGAAAAACCAACGGGAGGCAAACGCCATGAAACGATATCTATTGTCGGCGCTGCTGGCCCTTGCCGCAATTGTCTGGCTGGCGGGAGCCGGGCAGACGGTTGCGCAGGACAACAGCTCCTCGACACTCGCCCGCATCAAGCAGACGGGTGTCCTGAAGGTCGGGGTCAACCCGCTCTTCAAGCCCTTCTCCTTCGAACAGGATGGCAAACGCGTCGGGGTGGATGCCGATGTGGCCGGCCTGCTGGCCGAAAAGCTCGGGGTGAAGCTCGAGCTTGTGGTGCCCAAGAGCTTCGGGGATCTTATCCCGATGGTCGAGCGGGGCGAGATCGATGTGGTCATGGCCGGGATGAGCATCACCTTCGATCGTGCCAAGGTGGTGGATTTCACCGATCCCTATTTCGAAACGGGGCTCTCGATCCTCGCCAACAAGGGGCGGCTCGGCAAGCTCGGCGTCGGGCTGGTCAGCGATTATGACACGTTGATCTCGCGCCTGAAGAAAAGCGGCAGGATCTCGAAGCTGGTCATCGCCGTGACCAAGGGAAAATCGCCGGAAAAGGTGGTGCCGCGCTTCTTCCCCGGCGCGCAGGTCGTTGCCTATGAAAGCAACGAAGCCGCGGCCGAGGCCGTCCTCAAGGGCGAGGCCGACATCATGGTGCATGACGAGATGTTCCTGAAGGTCTGGCTGCATGACAACGCGGCTTCGGCGCAATTCGTGCTCACCGTGTTCGATCGCCCCTTCAAGCCGGATTACTACGGCTATGCGGTTGCCAAGGGCAATCTCGATTTCGTCCACATGCTCGATACCTTCATCCTCGCGGAACTGAAGGGCAACGGGCGCATCCTTGAATACATGAACAGATACATTCCGGTGAAGGCGCAGGTTTCCGTGCGGAGCCTCGAAATCACCGATGACTTCTACGGGGGGGATTGAGCCATGGCCGAGACTGGAACGAAAAAGAGGAAAGGTCTGGATCTCCAGTGGAAGATCCTGATCGGCATCGTGCTCGGCATCGCGCTCGGGCTGTTCATCAACGTAACCTACGGCCCCGGCGTGGAAAGCGGGCCGATCTACATCATCAAGATCATCTTCAAATACGGTGGTGACATCTTCATCCGCCTGCTGCGGATGCTGATCATCCCGCTGGTGTTCGCCTCGATCTTCATGGCGATCGTCAATCTCGGCGATGTCCGCGCGCTCGGCAAGCTCGGGGGCAAGACCGTCGGCTTCTACTTCCTGACGACGGCGCTCGCGGTGGCCGCGGGGCTGCTGGTCGTCAACCTGTTCAATCCCGGCCTCGGGATCGACAAGGAAGCCCTCTCCGCGCTCGGGATCGGCACCGAGGTGCCCGGCAAGGTCGGCAATGCGGGGGTTGGCGAGAAATCTCCGGTGATCATCATCATCGATACCTTCGTCAACATGATCCCGAAGAACGCCGCCGCGGCCTTCGCGAGCGGCAACATCCTGCAGGTGATCTTCTTCACCATCTTCCTCGCGATCATGGCTTCCATCGTCGGCAAGGCATCCGATACCATGACCAGCGCCATTCACGGGCTGGACAGGATCATGCAGGCCGGCATCATGGCGATCATGAAGATCGCGCCCTATGCGATCTTCATGCTGGTGACGGCGATCTTCATGGATCTCGGCTTCGCCGCCCTGGCCGCGCTTGGTAAATACGCGCTGACGGTGCTTGTCGGGCTTGCCATCCATGCCTTCATCACCCTGACGGCGCTGGTGTGGATTCTCGGCAAGTACAATCCGATCAAGCTGTTCAAGGCGGTCGCGCCCGCCCTGATGACGGCCTGGTCCACTGCCTCCTCGGCGGCCACGCTGCCGATCACCATGTCGAACCTCACGGAGCGGGCCGGGGTGGATCCGAAGATCTCCAATTTCGTCCTGCCGCTCGGCGCGACGGTCAACATGGACGGCACGGCACTCTATGAATCCGTGGCGGTGATCTTCATTGCCCAGCTCCTCGGGATCGACCTCACCTTCGGGATGCAGATCGTGATCTTCATCACCGCTTCCCTCGCGGCGATCGGCGCGGCGGCCATTCCCGGCGCCGGACTGGTGACCATGGGCATCGTGCTGACGGCCGTCGGCCTGCCGCTCGATGGCATCGGCCTGATCCTTGCGATCGACCGGATCCTCGATCAGTTCCGCACCGCGATCAACGTGTGGGGCGATGCCTGCGCAGCGGTGGTGATCGCCAGAACGGAGGATGCGATCACGGAGCCGGAATCGGGCACGCCCGGCTTGGAATCGGCCGCGGCGTGAGCCCGCAATGAAACGCTCCGGCGGGGCAGGAAGATACTCCGGGTGCGGAGTCAACCTGCCCCGCCGCCAGCCACAGATGGAGAAACGAGATGGAATTTCCGAAAAGCATCAAGAGCTTCGTCCTGCACGACATGCGCGGCAAATGGACATACAAGGGCAAGGAGCTGCGCAGCGCCCATTACATCCGCGTCGGTTCCAGGATGAGCCTTTTCATCAACACCGAGGCCGATGTGGAGGGCAATATTTCCTATAACATCCGCCTGCGCGACAGCACCATAACCGGGATCGCCACGCTGGAGGATGCGGTGCGCGTCGTCGAGGAGGTGATCACCGAAAACGAGGATTTCATCAGCAAGTATACCATGCTGGAGGAGTGATCCCGCCGGCATCATGGCAGCCCTTCCCGCCATGCACGGGCGCCGGCCGGCAGCGGCCGGCGCACAAACTTGTTGCATGGCGCTTGCAAGGCGGCATGGGAAACATCAGATGATGGGCGAAGGGAAACCCCCATCATCCCATGAAGGAAAGGCTAGCCATGCAGCAAGCAGACATTTCAACGATCGAAAAGAGCGCCGACCGGATCCTCAAGGGGATCGCCCTCACCATCCTTGCCGGCGCGCTCTTCGCCTTCACCTGGTGGGGATCGGGTTTCATGCCGGCAACGCTGGGGCTGATCTTCCTCACTTCCGCCGCCATCGCCGCCATAACGCTCTGGACCCTGGGCACCATCCTCATCATGGCCGGCTCCTCGCTGCTGAGCGCCCGCCGCTCTCCGGCCACGATCAACATCATCGGCATCATGGTGGCCCTCGCTTCCACCGTGCTGCCGCTGGGCCTCCTGTGGATGATCCTGCAGGCAGAATGGATGCCTTGATCCGTTGCGCTCTCGGCAATGACCGCCCCTCCCGAAGCGGGGAAGTGGCCGTGGGCAGTGCCTGACCACCGCTAGCGAAAAGCCCCGCAGCACCCACCATATGTGGCGGCAACATCCGCAAAGGGCTTCCATTTGCCCGATTTCCCTCTATTCTTAAGAGATGAAAAAGAAAAGGCCGCTGAAATTTGCGGATAATCGAGGGCAATCGGGTCGGTCCGGCAAGAAATACATGACGGCAGCAAAGCAGAAACTGCTCCCCATGCGGCTTCAGTCCGCATCGAAGCGGGATGTGCGCACCCAGTTCGGCGCGCTTTGCTGGCGCATGCGAGACGACAAGCTGCAGATCCTCCTGATCACCAGCCGCGGCACCGGGCGCTGGATCATCCCCAAGGGCTGGCCCATGGACGGCGCCACGCCCTCGGCCGCGGCGGCCACCGAAGCCTTCGAGGAGGCCGGCGTGGAGGGAAATATTTCCGATGTGGTGCTCGGTGTCTTTTCCTATCAGAAGAACATGCCGGGTGATGAAAGCATCCCCTGTATCGCCGCCGTCTTTCCCCTCGAAGTGCGAAAGATGCATGAAAAATGGCCCGAGGCGAAGGAGCGGCGGCGCAAGTGGTTTTCGCAGAAGAAGGCGGCGGAAATGGTGAGCGAGCCGGAGCTTGCGCAACTGATCCGCAGCTTCCGCCCAAAGGCGCTCTCCCGCAGGAAGGCTTGAAAACGGGGCGCGCGCAGGCCACATCAGAAAGGCAGAAGTCTGGATTTCGAATGATCAGATATGCCCTGAAATGCCCTGAAGGCCATGCTTTCGATAGCTGGTTCCAATCCTCCTCCGCCTTCGAGAAGCTCTTGGCGGAAAGGATGATCAGCTGCCCCGAATGCGGCACGGCCGATGGGATAGAGAAAGCGCTGATGGCGCCCCGCGTCACCCCCGCGAAGAACAGGGCCTCTCAAGGTGCCAGCGAAGGGGCGGGGGAGCAGGCGGCGGCGGGGGCGCTTACCTCTCCCGAGGCGCGGGCGCGCAGAAAGGCGATCGCCGCGCTTCAGGCCAGGATCGAAGCCAATGCCGATTACGTGGGCATGGAATTCGCCAGCGAGGCGCGCGCCATCCACGAGGGGCTTGCCCCCGAGCGCCCGATCTATGGCGAAACCCGCCCGGAAGAGGCAAAGGCCCTGATCGAGGAGGGTGTGCCCGTCACCCCCCTGCCCTTCACTCCCAAACGCAAGACGAACTGAAACCGAAGGGCGCCTCCCGGCCGCCTCCCGCCCAGCCTTCCGGCCCTTGCCCTTGACAGCGGCGCGCCGTAAGAGTGGCGGCGTTCAGCAGGCTCGAGGCAGGGGATCCCATGTCCGTTCTGGTTATGAAATTCGGCGGCACGTCGGTTGCCAATCCTGATCGCATCCGCCGCGCCGCCAAGCGCGTGGCGCGCGAGGTCGCCAATGGCCATGACGTGATCGTCGTGGTTTCGGCCATGTCCGGCAAGACGAACGAGCTTGTGGGGCTGGTCAACGAGATCTCGCCGCTCTTCGATGCGCGCGAATATGATGCGGTGGTGAGCTCGGGCGAGAACGTTACCGCCGGGCTGATGGCGCTCACGCTCCAGGAGATGGATATCCCCGCGCGCAGCTGGCAGGGCTGGCAGGTGCCGGTGCAGACGACATCCCGGCACGGTGCCGCCCGCATCCTCGATATCCCGACGGAAAACATCAACGCCAAGTTTGCCGAGGGGATGAAGGTCGCGGTGGTGGCGGGCTTTCAGGGCGTGAGCCCGGAAGGGCGCATCACCACGCTGGGGCGCGGCGGCTCCGATACCACCGCCGTTGCCTTCGCCGCCGCCTTCGGCGCGGTGCGCTGCGACATCTACACGGATGTGGATGGCGTCTATACCACCGATCCGCGCATCGAATCCAAGGCCCGCAAGCTTGACAGGATCGCTTTCGAGGAGATGCTGGAGCTTGCCAGCCTCGGCGCCAAGGTGCTGCAGACGCGCAGCGTCGAGCTGGCGATGCGCTACAAGGTGAAGCTCAGGGTGCTTTCGAGCTTCGAAGAATATGACGAGAATGCGGGCACGCTTGTCTGCGACGAGGAGGAAATCGTGGAACAGAATGTGGTGGCCGGCGTGGCCTATCAGCGCGATGAAGCCAAGATGACCCTGATCAGCGTGGCCGACCGCCCCGGCATCGCCGCCGCGATCTTCGGCCCCCTCGCCGAGGCCGGCGTGAACGTGGACATGATCGTGCAGAACATCTCCGAGGAAGGCCGCACCGACATGACCTTCTCCTGCCCCGTCGATCAGGTGGCGCGGGCCGAAAAGGCGATGCTGGAAGCGCGCGAAAGCGGCGAGATCAATTTCCATGATATCGTGGCCGACAAGGACGTGGCGAAGGTTTCCGTCGTCGGCATCGGCATGCGCAGCCATGCGGGCGTGGCGGCGAAGATGTTCGAGGTGCTCGCCTCGGAAGGGATCAACATCAAGGTCATCACAACTTCCGAGATCAAGATTTCCGTGCTGATCGACCGGAAATATATGGAATTGGCCGTTCAGGCGCTGCATGATGCCTTCGAACTGGACAAGGCGGCCTGAGAGCGGGCCGCGCATGGGGGATCATGCCCGAAGCAAGGGAAAGCGTGAGCCGCAGGCTTCTTCAGCGCCTGCGCGAAACCCTGGCGCAGGAAAGCGCCGGGCAGGAGCGGCTTGACCGCATCACCGATCTGATCGCCGAATCTCTGGGCACCGATGTCTGCTCGATCTACCTGTTTCGCGACAGCGAGACGCTGGAACTCTGCGCCACCCACGGGCTGAAGCCGGAAGCAGTCCACAAGACGCGGATGCGCCTTGGCGAGGGGCTCGTGGGGCGCGTGGGGCGCGACGGGCGGATCATCAACACAGCCGATGCCCCCTCCCACCCCGGCTTTCGCTACATGCCGGAAACGGGCGAGGAGAGCTTTTCCTCCTTCCTCGGGGTGCCTATCCAGCGCCTCGGGGAAACGCTCGGCGTGCTTGTCGTCCAGACGAAAACCCCGCGCCAGTTCAATGATGACGAGGTTTACGCGCTCGAGGTCGTGGCCATGGTGCTGGCGGAAATGGCTGAGCTTGGCGCCTTCATCGGCGAGGGCGCGGCGCTGGGCGCGCTGCACCAGCGCCCGGTGATGTTTCGCGGCGTTTCGGCCCAGGAAGGCACGGCCGAGGGGCATGTCTGGCTGCACGAGCCCCGGGTGGTGGTGACCAATCCGATTGCCGATGATCCCGAGCAGGAAAAGGCGCGCCTCGGCGAGGCCATCGAGCGGCTGCGCGTCTCGGTGGACGAGATGCTGAGCTCCGCCCGGACGGGCGACAAGGAACAGCTCCAGGTGCTGGAAACCTACCGCATGTTTGCCAATTCCCGCGGCTGGATCAGGCGCATCGAGGAGGCGATCGAGGGCGGGCTCTCCGCCGAGGCCGCCGTCGAGAAGGAGCAGACGGCGGCACGCTCGCGCATGATGCAGGTGCCCGATCCCTACCTGCGCGAACGCCTGCATGATCTCGATGATCTCTCCAACCGCCTTTTGCGCATCCTGACGGGCCAGGGCAATCACACCGGCGCCGAGATGCCGGCCGATCCGGTGCTTGTGGCGCGCAATATCGGCCCCGGCGAACTCCTGGATTACGGCCGGTCGTTGCGCGGGATCGTGCTCGAGGAAGGATCCGTGGGCAGCCATGCGGCGATCGTGGCGCGCGCGCTCGCGATCCCGCTGGTAATCAACGCCGGTCCGATCACCACCGAAGCGCTCAACGGCGATCCGATCCTGGTGGACGGCGACGAGGGCATCGTGCACCTGCGCCCCGACGACAACATCGCCGCTGCTTTCCGCGACAAGATGGCCATGCAGGCCGAGGCCCAGAAACGCTATGCCAGCATCCGCGACAAGCCGGCCATCACGCGCGATGGTGCGCGCATCAAGCTCACCATGAACGCCGGGCTGATGGCCGATCTCCCCTCGCTCGAAAGCTCGGGCGCCGATGGCGTGGGGCTGTTTCGCACCGAGCTTCAGTTCCTGATCCGCAACACCGTGCCCAAGCGCGGCGAGCTTGCGGCGCTCTATGCGCGCGTCATGGATGCCGCCAAGGGCAAGCCGGTGGTGTTTCGCACGCTCGACATCGGCTCCGACAAGGTCCTTCCCTACATGAAGCCGCAGGACGAGCCCAATCCGGCCATGGGCTGGCGCGCGATCCGGGTGGGGCTCGACAAGCCGGGTGTCTTGCGGATGCAGCTTCAGGCCCTGATCCGCGGCGCCGCCGGGCGACCGCTCCATGTGATGTTTCCATTCATCGCGCAGTTCGAGGAATTCAAGGCCGCGCATGAGCAGTTCGAGCGCGCGCTCGAGCGCGAAAGCCGCCTCAATCATCCGCTACCGAAGGAAATCCACGTGGGCGCGATGCTGGAAACCCCTTCCCTCGCCTTCGCCCCGCGCCAGTTCTTCGAGATGGCGGATTTCATCTCCATCGGCGGCAATGATCTCAAGCAGTTCTTCTTCGCCGCCGACCGCGAAAACGAGCGCGTGCGCCGCCGCTACGATACCCTGAACGTGAGCTTCCTCAACTTCCTCGAGGGCATCATCCGGCGCTGCGCCGAAACGGGCACGCCGCTTTCCTTCTGCGGCGAGGATGCCGGCCGCCCCGTGGAGGCGCTGTGCTTTGCCGCCATGGGCCTGCGCCACCTCTCCATGCGTCCGGCCTCCATCGGTCCGGTGAAGCACATGCTGATGCGCCAGGATCTCGCAGAGGCCCGCGCGGTGATCGACGATGCCCGCGAGAGCGGCGCGCAATCCGTGCGCCCGGCCGTCATGAACTGGCTCAAGAGCCAGACATCCGGTATCTGAGCGGGAAAGAACAGAGGGAAGGCAGGCAGGAATGCAATTTGAAAACGCGGCCATCGCCGCCGTCACGCTGATCGTGCTGGCGGCCCTTTTTTCCCCGCGCGTCACCGCTTCGCGCACCTGGCGGGCGATGATCACCCCGCTGGCCTCGATCATCGGCAGCGGCTTCCTGGTGCTCGGCCCGATCCTGAACGACAGCTACGGCGCCTGGGCGCCTCTCATGATGCTGCTCCTCTGCGCCGCGGCATGGCTTTTCGGCGCTGCGATTCGCTACAACATCGCCGCCATCGAGGCCGGCACCCGCCCGCCCGCCGCCGAGCGGCTCGAGCATCTGGCAAGCTGGATGCTGGCCTTCGCCTATGTCATATCCGTTGCCTATTACCTCAATCTTCTCGGCGCCTTCGGGATGCGCCTCACGCCCTGGAACACCCCGTATAACGCGCGCCTTCTCACCACGGCGATCTTTCTCTTCATCCTCGCCGTCGGCTGGATCCGCGGCTTTCACGCCATGGAGCGGATGGAGGAATACAGCGTCGGGCTGAAGCTCGCGGTGATTGCCGGCATGCTGGTGGGGCTGGTGTTCTTCTTTGCCGAGAAGGTGCAGGAGGGCGGGCTGGTGATCTATCCTGCGAGCGTCACCGGCTGGGAGGCGCTCACGCTCGCCTTCGGCCTCCTGATCACCGTGCAGGGCTTCGAGACCACCCGCTATCTGGGCGGCGCCTATGATGCCCGCACCCGCATCCGCGCCATGATCCACGCCCAGGTGCTCTCGACGGTGATCTATGTCGTCTATATTGCCCTCATCGCCTATGTTTTCCGCCCCGGCCAGGTGCCCTTTTCCGAAACCGGCATCATCGACATGATGAAGCTCGTGGCGCCGATCCTGCCCTATATGCTGATCGTCGCCGCCGTCGCCGCGCAGTTCAGCGCCGCGGTGGCCGATACCGCCGGCGCCGGCGGCCTCTTCGAGGAGCTCACGCGCCACCGCCTGCGCGAGCGCGATGCCTATGCGCTTCTCGTGGCGATCGGCATTGCGCTCACATGGGCGGCCAATATCTTCGAGATCATCGCCTATGCCTCGCGCGCCTTCGCGCTCTATTACACCGTCCAGGCCGCGATTGCCGCCGTCACCGCCTGGCATCAGGGGATAAGAGCCAAGGCCCTTCTGCTGGCCCTGCTGGTTCTCCTCGGGTTCGCGATCACTCTCTTCGGACGGGCCGTGGAAGGCGGGTAGAAACCCGTTGCCAGATCACCGGCAGGGCGGCAGTTTCCGCTTTTCCATTGCAGGTGCAACGGTTATCCAGAGCCGGAACAGACGCATCCTTTTCAGGGGGAAACCCATGACCGAAACCATCGCAACGGCCCTCCTCCGCGCGCTCAGGGATCGCGGCGCCGATCGCCTCTTCGGCATCCCCGGCGATTTCGTGCTGCCCTTCTTCCGGGTGATCGAGGAAAGCGGAATCCTGCCCTGGCACACGCTCAGCCACGAGCCGGGCGTGGGCTATGCCGCCGATGCCCAAGGGCGCTTCAACTGCAAGCTCGGGGTGGCTGTCGTCACCTACGGGGCGGGGGCCTTGAACATGGTCAACGCCGTGGCCCAGGCCTATGCGGAGAAATCGCCGCTGGTGGTGATCTCGGGCGCGCCGGGGCATGATGAAGGCGCGCTCGGGCTTGGCCTGCATCATCAGGTGAAAACCCTGGGCTCGCAGATGGAGATCTACCGCGAGCTGACATGCGCCCAGGGGGTGCTCGATGATCCCGCCACCGCGCCGGGCGAAATTGCCCGCGTGCTCGATGCGGCTCGGCGGATGTCGCGGCCCGTCTATCTGGAGATCCCGCGCGATGTGGTGAACGCGCCCTGCGAGAGCGTGCCGCCCTTCGATCCGGGGCTGCCCGATCGCGAGGCCGCGCGCGCCTGCGCCAGCGAAATCCTCTCGCGCCTGCGCGGCGCCGAAAGGCCGGCGATCCTGATCGGGGTCGAGGCGCGCCGCTACGATCTCGAAGACAGGATCGCGCGGCTGTGCCAGAAGCTCGCGATTCCCGTTGCCACCAGCTTCATGGGCCGCGGGCTGCTGGCGGGGCGCGATCTGCCGCTGGTGGGCACCTATCTCGGCAGCGCCGGTGACGAACTGCCGGCGCGGGTCGTCGAGGGGTCGGACGGATTGCTCATGCTCGGCGTCATCCTTTCGGACACGAATTTCGGCGTCTCGGGGCGCAATATCGACATGCAGAAAGCCATCCGCGCCTTCGATCGCTCGGTGGAATTCGCCCATCACCGCTACGATGGCATCCCCCTCGGCCCGCTGGTGGAAGCGCTCGAGGAGATGGCCGAGCCGATCGGCACCGCCACCCCCAATTACCGCCCCGAATACAAGACGGGCCTTCCCGAAGGCGATATGGCGCTCGAGCCCTCGCATGTGGCGATGGCCGTCAACGATCTCTTCGCCGCCCACGGACGGATGCCGATCGCCTCGGACGTGGGCGATTGCCTGTTTACCGGCATGGAGATCATGGATACCGAATTCGTGGCGCCCGGCTATTACGCCTCGATGGGGCTCGGCGTGCCCGCCGGCATGGCGATCAACGCCACTTCCGGCAAGCGCCCCATCATCCTCGTGGGCGACGGCGCCTTCCAGATGACGGGCTGGGAGCTCGGCAATTGCCGCAAATACGGCCTCGCACCGATCGTCATCCTGTTCAACAACCGAAGCTGGGAAATGCTGCGCACCTTCCAGCCCGGCCCTTCCTACCACGATCTCGATGATTGGCACTATGCCGCCATCGCCGGGCATCTCGGCGGCAAGGGGCGGCGGGTGCGCACGACGGGCGAGCTGGGCGAAGCGCTGGCCGCGGCGCATGATGATCCCGATCATTTCCACCTGATCGAGGTCATGCTCGAGCGCGGCGCCACCTCCCGGACCCTGGCCCGGTTTGCCGGCGCATTGCGGGAAATGTCGGCGCTGAAGGATGAATGAATCCGGAATCATTAAAGGTGAAGGCAAATTTCGGGCAATATTCATCTTTTGGTAATATTGCCGCCACATTTTCGCCACATGGGTGAACGGAGAATGGGGGCATGTGCAGGTTTCTTCTCATAGGATGCGCCGCCGGGGCGCTCGAAGCGGGGCTTCTCCTCCACGCCGGGCAGCCGTTGCTCGTTGCGCTGATGGGCTATTCCGCGGCCGGCACCATCGCCCTTCTCGCCTCGGCCCTGCATTTCGCACAAGAGCAGCCGGATTGACAGGGCCAGCCGGATTGATCCGGCATTTCTGATCCGGGTTTCCGGCCCGAAGATCAATCCTCCCAGCGCCTGACCTCTCCGCGCACGCCATCCCAGCCCCCAGCCACCAGCGCCCGGCCGAGCACGCGCTCCGGGTTCGTGGGCGGCGGCATCTTCACGCCCGAAAGCCGCTCGAAGCCGAAGCGGCGGTAATAGGGTGCGTCTCCCACCAGGAGAACCCGCTCCCACTCCGGCTGCGCACCGGCCAGGCTCTCGCGGATCAGGAGCCCGCCAAGCCCCTCGCCCTGATGCGTGGGATGCACGGCCACGGGGCCGAGCAGCAGCGCGGGCGCCTGCCCCACCCGCACCGGCCAGTAGCGGATCGCCCCGGCCACAATCCCTTCCTCATCGCGCGCCACGAGGCAGAGATCGCGGATCGGGCTCACTCCCTCGCGCAGACGGTAGGAGGAAAGCGCCTCGCGCCCCGGCGCGAAACAGAGATCGAAGAGCGCCTCCACCTCCCACCAGTCCGCCTCTTCCTCGCGCCCGAGTTCAAACACCGCCCAAAGCCCCGCCATCCTGCGTTTTTCGCTGGAAACGCCCCTAGCATGGCGCTAGCTCTGGGGCAAACGAAGGATATGCCCATGTTCTACCGCCCCGAGGAAGGCCACGGCCTGCCCCACAATCCCTTCAGCGCCATCATCAGCCCGCGCCCGATCGGCTGGATCTCGACCCGCGGCAAGTCAGGAGACGACAACCTCGCTCCCTATTCCTTCTTCAATGCCGTGGCCTACGAGCCGCCGCAGGTGATGTTCGCCTCCACCAGCAGCAAGGCCGATCGCCACATGGGCAAGGACAGCGTGGCCAATATCGATGAAACGGGGGTGTTCTGCGTCAATATCGTCGAATATTCCGCCCGCGAGGCGATGAATGCCACCTCCGGCAGCCTCCCCGCCGGGGTGGACGAATTCGAACATGCCGGTATCCGCAAGGCCGAATGCGAAACCATCGATTGTGCCCGCGTCGCGGATGCGCCGGCGGCGCTCGAATGCCGGCTTGTCAGGATCGTTCCGCTCGAGGGCGAGACGAATTTCATGGTGATCGGCGAGGTGACGGGCGTGCACCTGCGCGAGGATTGCCTGAAGGATGGCGTGTTTGACGTGACCACCTACCAGCCCCTCGCCCGCCTCGGCTATCGCGATTACACCAGGGTGAACGAACTCTTCAGCCTGAAGCGCCCGGACGACTGATCAGAGACAGCCCGCCATTTCCCGCGAGGCTTCCTTCCTTCGGTTGAAACACCTCATCGGGAAGGCCCCTTACCAGCCGCGAAAGCCGCCGCCCTCCCCGGCAGTCGCAAACCGCTTTCCTCATCCGGCCCCATCGGCTAGCCTGCGCCGCAGGCAACTCTGGATTGTGCGGGAGGAACCATGGCGCAGGAAACCATGATCGGAATCATCGGCGGCTCGGGTGTTTATGAAATCGAGGGGCTTGAGCAGGCCGCCTGGCAGGAGGTGGACACCCCCTGGGGCCCGCCCTCGGATGCGATCCTGACGGGCGTTCTCGGTGGCATGAAGATGGCCTTCCTGCCCCGCCACGGGCGCGGGCATGTGCATTCGCCCACCACCGTGCCCTACCGCGCCAATATCGATGCGCTGAAGCGGCTTGGCGTGAGCGATGTGATCTCGGTTTCCGCCTGCGGCTCTTTTCGCGAGGAAATGGCGCCGGGGGATTTCGTGATCGTCGATCAGTTCATCGATCGCACCTTCGCGCGCGAAAAATCCTTTTTCGGCACCGGCTGCGTGGCGCATGTGAGCGTCGCCCATCCCACCTGCCCGCGCCTCTCCGCCGCCTGCCTCGAGGCCGCGCGCGCCGAGGGCATCACCGTGCACGATGGCGGCACCTATCTCGCGATGGAGGGGCCGCAGTTCTCCTCGGTGGCGGAATCGAAAATGTATCGCGAGCAATGGGGCTGCGACGTGATCGGCATGACGAACATGCCCGAGGCCAAGCTCGCCCGCGAGGCCGAGCTCTGCTACGCCTCCGTCGCCATGATCACCGATTACGACAGCTGGCACCCCGATCACGGCGCGGTGGACATCTCCGAGATCATCGCCACCCTCACCGGCAACGCCGACAAGGCCCGCGCGCTGGTTGCCCGCCTGCCGGGGCTTCTGGGCGAAGGCCGCGCCCTGTGCGCGCACGGCTGCGACCGCGCGCTTGAATACGCCATCCTCACGGCCCCCGAGGCCCGCGACCTGGCACTGGTGGCCAAACTGGACGCCGTGGCGGGAAGGGTGTTACAACCGCCGCACTGATATGCAGGAGAAAAATTTTGAAACACATATTGTTGCTGCTTGCGCTTTCCCTTCCCGCACAGGCCATTGCCGATGGATATGTTCTGGGCGCGGGCCGCTGGCCCTGTGAAAAGGTGATCCGGGTCTATGAAGAAGGCACCCCGAGCGAAAAAGGCGAGCTTTTCGGCTGGTTCATGGGGTTCTGGTCCGCGGCCACCTTTCAGCGCGAGAGCGGTTTTGTCGATATTGTCGAAAGTGCCGGCGGAAACAGGATCGCAGAAGCCTCCGTGGTTGAATGCCGCAGGGCGCCTGCCGATACGCTGCTGTTTCGCGTCACCCAAAGCATGATCGAAAACACCAGGTAACATGGGCAAGGTGCTGGTTCCTGGCGCCGCCGGCTTCATCGGCCAGCACATCGCCATCGCATTGCGTGATGCTGGCCATGACGTGCTGGCCACGGCCCGCTACACCCGTCGCATGAACGCGATGGGGTTTGACACATTGCAGGCCGATCTGACCGATCCGGCCACCCACAACCCCGATTTCTGGCGGCCGCATCTGGAAGGCTGCACCCATGTGATCAACTGTGCCGGTCTGCTGACCGGGCGTGACGCGGATTTCCACGCCGTGCATGTTGCCGCCCCAAAGGCCATCTATGCCGCCCTGCCCGACGGGGCACGCGGCGTGCTGATCTCGGCTGTCGGGATCGAAGCC
>JALVEX010000037.1 GCA_027030435.1 Paracoccaceae bacterium | reverse complement strand
GTATAGACGAGATCGAGGAACTTCCCCGCATCCGGCCCGCTGACGAGGATCTTGCCAAGGGTCGAGGCATCGAGGAGGCCAAGGCCGCCGCGCGTGGCCTGCACCTCGCGCTTCACCGCATCTTCGCGGGATTCGCCCGGCCGGCGGTAGCAATAGGGGCGGCGCCATTGGCCGACGGGCTCGAAATCGGCGCCGTTCTGCTCGTGCCAGCCCTGGATCGGGGTGCGGCGCAGGGGCTGGAAGAGATCGCCGCGCGCCTCGCCGGTGATGGCACCGAAGGAAAGCGGCGTGTAGGGCGGGCGGAAGGTGGTGGTGCCGGTCTGCGGGATCGGGCGGCCCAGGGCATCGGAAAGAACGGCGATGCCGTTGATATTGCTGAGCTTGCCCTGATCGTTGGCCATGCCGAGCGTGGTGTAGCGCTTGGTATGCTCGACGCTCTCATAGCCTTCGCGCGCCGCCTGGCGGACGTCGGACACCTTCACATCGTTCTGGAAATCGAGCCACATCTTCATGCGCATCTTCGCCCCCGCCCGCGCCGGCATCTGCCACACCGGCAGCAGGGGGGTTTCTTCGAGCGCCTGCGCTTTCGGCGCGCGTTTGCGCCCGGGGCGGAAGCCCGCTTCCTTCGCCGCCCGCTTGCCGGCCCTGTCGGCATCTTCCATGGCCCGCGCGGCATCCATCTCGCCATTCGCCGCCCCCGCGGCGATCACGAAGCCTTCGCCATCCGCGCCAAGGGGCGGGCGCGCGGGATCGGGGCGGAAGAAGGCGCCCGTTTCGTCCCACATCAGCTTGCCTGCGCAATGGGACCACAGATGCACCACGGGCGACCACCCGCCCGACATCGCCAGGCAATCGCAGGCGATTTCCTCCACCGCGCCGCCCTGGCCCTCCATCAGCCCGATCCTCACCGCGCGAAGCCGCTTTCTGCCCTTCGTGCCGGCGATGGCGCGCCCCTCGAGCACCGCGATCCCCGCCTCGCGCGCGGCCTGCGCCAAGGCGCCGGTGGCGGCGGGGCGGGCATCGACAACAGCCGCCACCTCGCCCCCCGCCTCGCGGACGGCAAGCGCGGTGCGGTAGGCGTCATCGTTGTTGGTGACGATCACCACGCGATCGCCCGCCAGAACGCCCCAGTTTTCGAGGTAGTCGCGCACGGCGCTTGCGAGCATCACCCCGGGGCGATCGTTGCCGGGGAAGGCGAGCGGGCGCTCGATGGCGCCGGTGGCGGTGACGATGCGCCGCGCGCGGATGCGCCAGAGGCGATGGCGCGGCCCATCGGCACCGGGTCGGTGATCGGTGAGCCGCTCGAAGCCGAGCGCATAGCCGTGATCATAGACGCCGCTGCCGACGGTGCGGCTGCGCAGGCTGACGTTTTCCATGCCCTCAATCTCTGCAAGGGCGTTCTGCACCCATTCCCCGGCGCTCTTGCCCTCGATGCTGACGCCGTCCACCGGCGCGCGCCCGCCCCAATGGGGCGTCTGCTCCAGCAGCAGCACCCGCGCGCCCGCGCGCCCCGCCGCAAGCGCCGCCTGAAGCCCCGCGATGCCGCCCCCCACCACCAGCACATCCACATGGGCGTGGAAATGTTCGTAAAGATCGGGATCTCGGGCATCGGGCGCGGGCGCGCGGCCGAGGCCGGCGGAGCGGCGGATCAGGGGCTCGAAGAGGTGCTTCCAGGCGAAGGCGGGGAACATGAAGGTCTTGTAGTAGAAACCTGCCGAGAGGAAGCGGGCGAAGAGATCGTTCAGCGCGCCGATGTCATGTGCGAGGCTCGGCCAGTGATTCTGGCTGCGGGCGGTGAGCCCTTCGTGAAGCTCGGTAGTGGTGGCGCGGCGGTCGGGCTCGAAGCGCGCGCCCTCGCCCAGCTCCATCAGGGCGTTGGGTTCCTCGGCGCCCGCACCCACCAGCCCGCGCGGGCGGTGATACTTGAAGCTGCGCCCGAGCAGGATGCGATCATTGGCAAGAAGGGCGGAGGCGAGCGTATCGCCTTCATAGCCGGCGAGGCTCTGGCCGTTGAAACGGAAGGTGACGGGGCGCGCGCGGTTGAGGAAGCGGCCCCTGCCCTCTATGCGCCGGCTCATTTCCAGCCCTCCCAATCGGGGCGGCGGGCCCTGATCGCGCGGATCACATCGGCCGGGGGCGCGGTGCATTGCGCCTTGTAGGTGGCGAAGACCTCGAGCGTATCGGTGGCGCGCGCGGCGATGAACCACTTGCCGCAGCCCGCCGCGTGGCGCCAGCGTTCGAAATGGACGCCGCAGGGATTGCGGCGCTCGAACATGTAGGCTTCGAATTCAGCATCCGAGGCATCCGGGCCGGCGCGCCTCAGATGCGCTTCGCCGCCCGGGGCAAGCTCGGTTTCATCGGCGTTGACGCCGCAATACGGGCAGGTCAGGATCAGCATGGGGGCGGGCTCCCTGTGGCGGCTGCGGGAGCGGGGGCTGCCAGTTTTCCTTCCGCCCCGCCCCGCGCCCCCGGGGATATTTGAAGACCAGTGATGAGGATGAGCCTTCGCATCAGTGGGCCACTCCTGCGGCCACGCTTTCATCGATGAAGCGGCCTTCACGGAAACGGCTGAGGCTGAAGGGCGCCGCGAGGGGCCCGGGGGCATCATTGGCGACGAGTTCGGCCATCGCCCAGCCCGAGCCGGGGATGGCCTTGAAGCCGCCGGTGCCCCAGCCGCAATTGACGTAGCAGCCCGGGAGCGGGGTTTTCGAGAGGATCGGGGAGCGATCGCCCGTCATGTCAACAATGCCGCCCCATTGGCGCATCATGCGCAGGCGTCCGATCGCCGGGAAGGTTTCGCACAGGGCGCGCACGGTTTCCTCGATATGGTGGAAGGAGCCGCGCTGGGTGTAGTTGTTGTAGCCGTCGGCGCCGCCGCCGATCACCAGTTCGCCCTTGTCCGATTGCGAGATGTAGCCGTGCACGGTGTTGGCCATCACCACCACATCGAGCATGGGCTTTATCGGCTCGCTCACCATCGCCTGCAAGGCCACGCTCTCGATCGGCAGGCGGAAGCCGGCCATTTCGGCGAGGCGCCCCGAATGGCCGGCCACGATCAGCGCAAGCTTCCCGCAGCCGATGCGCCCGCGGGTGGTATTGACGGCGCTGACGCGCCCGCCGCGGCGCTCGATCCCGGTGACTTCGCATTGCTGGATGATGTGCATGCCCATATCCGAGCAGGCGCGGGCATAGCCCCAGGCCACCGCATCGTGGCGCGCGGTGCCGCCGCGGGCCTGCCAGAGCGCGCCGAGCACGGGATAGCGGGGGCCTTCGAGATTGATCATCGGCACCAGCTCCTTGACGCGCGCGGGGCTGATGAATTCGGTTTCCACCCCCTGAAGCGCATTGGCCTCGGCGGTGCGCAGATAGCCGCGCTTTTCGTGCTCCGTCTGGGCCAGCATCATCACGCCGCGGGGCGAGAACATGACGTTCAGGTTGAGATCCCGGCTCATGGTTTCATAAAGCGCACGGGCCTTCTCGTAGATCGCGGCGGAAGGATCCTGGAGGTAGTTCGAGCGGATGATGGTGGTGTTGCGCCCGGTGTTGCCGCCCCCCAGCCAGCCCTTTTCCAGCACCGCCACATTGGTGATGCCGTGGTTGCGGCCGAGATAATAGGCGGTGGCGAGCCCGTGGCCGCCCGCGCCCACGATCACCACATCGTATTCACTCTTCGGCTCGGGGCTTGCCCAGGCGCGCGGCCAGCCCCGGTGAAGGCGCAGGCCCTCGCGCAAGATTGCCAAGGCATTGTAGCGTTTCATCCCGGCTCTCCCTGCCCCTTTCTTGCGCCATTGATACATCCCCGCGCCTCTCTGCCAAGGTATCAAGCGGCGGAATCGGGATAAAAACGACACAAGGCGTCCGGCACGCCTGCCCGCATCTGACATATCCGTGATGGGCTGCGGCACCATCCCCCCTTTCCCTCGCGCCCCACAGCCATTAGATGGCTTCAGGAATACGGGAGAACACCATGGAATTCTGGCCCCTTGCCATTGCCCTTGCCGCACTTGTCGCGCTGCTGATCCTGCTGGCGCTTCTGCGCCGGCGGCGCGATCATGGGGGCGACGAGGCGGAAAGCGATATCGCGATCTACCGCCAGCAGCTCGCGGCCGTCGAGCAGGATGTGGAGCGCGGCACGATCAGCGAAGAGGAGGCCGAGCGGCTGCGGGTCGAGATTTCCCGCCGTCTCCTTGCCGCCGACAGGGCCCTCGCCGCCGCAAGCCGGGGCGGCATGGCCCCGAGAGGGGCGAGCCTTGTTGCCGGGGGGGCGGCCCTTGCGGTCATCATCGGGGGGGGCGTGTTCCTCTACATGCGGATAGGCGCTCCGGGATACCCGGATCTGCCGATCTCCAAGCGCATCGAAATGGCGACGGAATTCAAGGAAAGCCGCCCCGGCCAGGCCGCGGTGGAAGCGGAGATCGGCGCGGACGGCCCCTTCACGCCGCCGCCGGGGGCCGATCCGAAATATCTCGAACTGATGGAAAAGCTGCGCGAAACGGTGAAATCCCGCCCCGGCGAGCTGCGCGGGCAGCAGCTTCTGGCACGCAACGAAGCCGCGCTCGGCAATTTCCCCGCCGCCTGGAGGGCCCAGCAGAAGGTGATCGCGCTCAAGGGCGCCGAGTCCGGCGCGGATGATTACGCCGAGCTGGCCGAGCTGATGATCCTTGCCACCCGCGGCTATGTCTCGCCGGAAGCGGAAGCCGCCCTCATGCAGGCGCTGCAGCGCAACCCCGAACACGGTCTCGCGCTCTACTACACCGGCCTCATGTTTGCCCAGAACCGGCGCGAGGATCTCGCCTTTCGCATCTGGAGCCGCCTCCTCGAAAACAGCCCGCCCGATGCGCGCTGGATCCCCGAATTGCGCGCCAGCCTGCCCGAGGTGGCGCGCATTGCGGGCGTGAAATACGAACTGCCCCCCGAACCGGGCCGGGACGCCGCCCCGGGGCCGAGCCGCGAGGATATCGCCAATGCCGCCGAGATGAGCGAGGAGGAACGTCAGGAGATGATCCGCTCCATGGTCGAGCGCCTCGATGAAGAGCTTGCCAGCGAGGGCGGCCCGCCGGAGAAATGGGCCCGCCTCATCACCGCCTACGGGGTGCTCGGCGAAAAGGAGCGGGCCCGCGAGATCCGGGATGAAGCCCGCAAGGCCTTCGCCGGCCAGGAGGCAGGGCTGGCCAAGATCAATGCCGCCGCCGCGCGCGCCGGATTGACGGATTGAGAAAGGGCGCCGGCGGATGATCCATGAGGAAATCACCGATTTCGCCGCCGCCATCGCCCCCATGCGCCCGCTCCTCGGCCTCGATCTCGGGGAAAAGACGATCGGCGTCGCCGCGTCCGACAGCCTGCGCGCCACCGCGACCCCGCTCGAAACCGTCCGGCGGCGGAAATTCACCACCGACGCCGCCCGCCTCCTCGAAATCGCAAACGAGCGCGCGGCGGGCGGCATCGTCCTCGGCCTGCCGCGCA
>JALVEX010000036.1 GCA_027030435.1 Paracoccaceae bacterium | reverse complement strand
GCGCCATCCCGACCGCCCGGAATGGGGCCCGGGGCAGGTGCAATCCAGCATCAACGGCAAGATCACGGTGAATTTCCGCCATCGTGGCAAGGTGGTGCTCGACGGGCGGGTGATCGCGCTGATCCTGGAGGAGTGAGCGGGCGGCCATGATATCATCTGGTAGCCGGCTCAGTGCCCCGCGGCAAGGGCGCGATAAGGGCGCGATAAACAGGCGCATGGCGGAACAGGGGAGAGTTGCAATGCCGGCGGGCAGTGATTAGAAGGCCCTGAATGCGGCCGGGCCGGTGCGCCCGCAACCGGAAATTTGCCGCGCAGGCAAAGCGAAAAAAGCGGCGATATTCATGCACAAGGCACAGCCGAAATTCGAAACCCGCCTGGCACAGGGCCCGCAGGACATCCGCGCCGCCCAGCGCCTGCGATACCGGGTGTTCGTGGACGAGCTCGGCGGCGATGGCCCGCTCGTCGATCACAAGGCGCTGCTCGAGGCCGATCGCCACGATCCCCATTTCGATCACCTCCTGCTCCTCGATCACAACCGCCCCGGCGAGGAGGATCCCGAGAATCCCGGCCAGAGGCTGCCGCCCGTTGTCGGGGTTTACCGGCTGTTGCCGGGCAGCCGCATGGAGGCCGCCGGCGGCTTCTATTCGGCGGCCGAATACGATCTGACGCCGCTTCTCGAGACCGGACGCAACCTCCTCGAGCTCGGCCGCTCCTGCGTCCATCCCGATTACCGCGGCGGCACGGCCATGCTGCATCTGTGGAACGCGCTTGCCGATTACGTGCTCGGCAACGGCATCGAGATCATGTTCGGCGTCGCCTCCTTCCACGGCACCGATATCGAACCGCTCAGGCAGCCGCTTTCCTGGCTCCATGCCAATCACCTCGCCCCCGAGGATCTGCGCGTGCGCGTGCGGCCCGAGCATTTCCAGCCGATGGATCTGCTTCCCCCCGGCGAGATCGACCGCCGCGCCGCCATGCAGGCCATGCCGGCGCTGATCAAGGGCTATCTTCGCCTTGGCGGCCATGTGGGGGAGGGGGCCTATGTGGATCACGCCTTCAACACCACCGATATCTGCCTTGTCATCGACACCGAGCGCATGAACGCCAGGAAGCGCGAATTCTATGTCAGGAAGGCCGGTGAATGAACGCGGCGGACGACGATTGGCTTTCCGCTGAACCGCCCGCGCCGCGGATCGGCGCGCTTGGCTGGCTGCGGGTGCTGCGCCGGGGCATCCCCGTGGCGCTCGTGCTCTCCGGCGGGCTTGCGCTCCTCCTCGCGCTGCGCCTGATCGAGCGCCCGCTCCACGGCCAGCACCGCCCCTGGACCCCGTGGATCACCCAGGGCGTCTGCCACGCCACCCTGTGGCTCATGGGCATCCGCTGGCGCCGCCACGGGCAGCCCATGAAAGGCGGCGGCGCGATCGTTTCCAATCACGGCTCCTGGCTCGATATCTTCGCCCTCAACGCCGCCGACCGCATCTATTTCGTCGCCAAGGCGGAGGTTGCCGCCTGGCCGGTGATCGGCTGGCTCGCGCGCGCCACCGGCACCGCCTTCATCCGCCGCCGCCGGCAGGATGCAAAGGCCCAGACGGCGCTGTTCATCGCCCGCCTGAAGGCCGGCCACCGGCTGCTGTTCTTCCCCGAGGGCACCTCGACGGACGCCCTGCGCATCCTTCCCTTCAAGCCCACCCTCTTCCAGGCCTTCTTCGCCGAGGGCCTGCGCGAGGAACTGCGCATCCAGCCCGCCACCGTGATCTACCACGCCCCCGAGGGCGAGGATCCGCGCTTCTACGGCTGGTGGGGCGAGATGGATTTCGCCTCCCACCTGCTTAAGGTGCTCGCAGCCCCCCGCCAGGGCAGCGTGGATGTGGTGCTGCACGCGCCGCTGCGGGTGGCCGATTTTCCCGATCGCAAGGCGCTCGCCGCCGCCTGCGAAGCCCGCGTGCGCGAAAGCTTCGATCAATACCTGCCCGCCCCCGCGCGCCGCGCCGTCGAGGCCCGCTGATCATCACTGGTCCGCAAATATCCCCGCCGGAGGCATGAAATCTCAATCCCGGCGGCAATCACATGGCCCGCGCCTCAGTTGTTCATCGCCTGCGGCAGCCAGGTGACGATCCCCGGAAAAAGCGTGATCAGCACCACTCCCAGCAGGAGCAGCAGGAAGAAGGGGAAGGCGGCGCGGGCGATGCGCAGGATATCGATCCCGGTCAGCCCCTGGATCACGAAGAGATTGAAGCCGACGGGCGGCGTGATCTGGCTCATCTCCACCACGATCACCAGATAGATGCCGAACCACAGAGGATCGATCCCCACCGCCGTCACCATCGGCATGATGATCGAGGTGGTGAGCACCACCACGGAGATGCCGTCGAGAAAGCAGCCGAGCACCACGAAGAAGATCGTCAGCACCACGAGAAGCGCATGGGGCGAAAGCTGCATCGAGGCGATCCAGGCGGCGAGGTTGCGCGGCAGGCCGATGAAGCCCATGGCGGTGGAAAGGAAGGCGGCGGCCAGCAGGATGAAGGCGATCATGGCGCTGGTGCGCGTGGCGCTCATCACCGCTTCCCAGAAGAGTCGGCGGCTGAAGCTGCCCGTGGCGGCGGCGAGGAGCGCCGAAAGCACCACCCCGAGCGCGGCGGCATCGGTGGGGGAGGCGACGCCGGTGTAGATCGAGCCGATCACCCCGAGGATCAGCAGCGCCACGGGAATGAGCCGGCGCGAGGCATGGAGCTTCTCGCGCAGGGTGGCGCGGGCCTCCCCGGCCGGGATAAGCTCAGGGTTCAGGAGCGCGCGCAGGGCGACATAGCCCGCAAACAGCACCACCAGCATCAGCCCCGGCAGAACCCCGGCGATGAACAGCCGCGCGATCGATTGCTCTGTGGCCACGCCATAGACGATCAGGATGATCGAGGGCGGAATGAGGAGGCCGAGCGTTGCCGAGCCCGCCAGCGTGCCGATGATGAGGCGCTCCGGGTAGCCCCGCTTCTTCAGCTCCGGCACCGACATCCGCCCGATGGTGGCGGCGGTGGCGGCCGATGAGCCGCTGACGGCGGCGAAGATCGCGCAGCCCAGCACATTGACGTGCAACAGCCGCCCCGGCACCCGCCCGAGCCAGGGCGCGAGGCCGGAGAACATGTCGTCCGCAAGGCGGGATCTCAGCAGGATTTCCCCCATCAGGATGAAGAGCGGCAGCGCCGCGAGCGCCCAGGAATGGCTGTGGCCCCAGAACGTGGTGGCCAGCACCAGCCCGGCAGGCGCATTCGAGAAGAAGATGATCGAGATCAGCCCAACGAGCGTGAGCGCGACCGCGACCCACACCCCGGCGGCGAGAAGCGCGATCAGCACGGCAAACAAGAGCGCGGCAAGCATCGGATCCGACATCGCCTACACCTCCTCGGGGGTGCGCAGGGTGGGCCGCCCGGCGCGGATGTCGGAGATCACGAGATCGACGAGGGCGATCAGGAAGATCACCAGCCCCAGCGCCATCACGCTCTGGGGGATCCAGAGCGGGATCGGGATGATGCCCGGCGAAAGATCGTTGTAGCGCCAGCTTTCGCCGATCAGCTGCACCACATAGCGCAGGATATAGGCCACGAGGATCGCCGCCGCGGCGCTCACCGCCACCTCCAGCCAGAGCGCAACACGCGCCGGCAGGCGCCCTGTCAGAAGCGTGACGCGGATATGCCCGCCCGCGCGCAGGGTCGGCCCGAGAGCGAGGAAGGTTGCGCCCGAAAGCATGAAACCGGCGAAATCGGCATAGGAGGGGATTGTCCAGCTGTAGCCGGGGCCGAGCAGACGGGCGGTGATGTTGAGCAGGATCTGGGCGCTCACGATGAGGCAGATGCCGAGGATCGAAAGGCCGGCGATGGTGGCCGAAAGGCGATAGAGGCCGTCAAGCAGCTTGCGCATGTCTTTCCCGTTTCCGTTCCCGTTATTTGCGGTGCTGACGTTTCCCCTCATGCCCCGCGATTGCCTTCTCTTGCAGGATGATCCGTCTGATCCTGCCGAAGGGCGGGCAGGGCGCGAGCGGGGGGGCGGGCAGGCAGGCGCCCCCCGCACCGTGCCGGGCGGGGGGCGCAAGGGTTTGCTTCAGGGCTTACTTGCCATAGGCCTCGAGGATCGAGAGCGCCTCGGGCGAGGCCTTGGCCTTCCAGCCATCGAGCATCTTGTCGCCGATTTCCTTCAGCCCGGCCATCAGCTCGGGGCTCGGCTGATCGATGTTCATGCCGTTTTCGGCCATGATCTTCGTCTTCGCCTCGGCCTCGGCCTTGGACATCTCCCAGCCGCGCTTCTCGGCCTCCGCCGCCGCCTTCAGCACCGCCTGCTGCACCGCCGGATCGAGGCGATCGAAGGCGCGCTTGTTCACCACCACGATATTCTTCGGGATCCAGGCGTTGATCGGGGTGTAGTGGCTGACGAAATCCCAGGCCTTGGAATTGGCGCCGGTGGAGGGCGAGGTGATCATCGCTTCCACCTGGCCGGTTGTGAAGGCCTGGGGGATGTCGGGCGCTTCGACCTGCACCGGCGAGGCGCCGGCGAGGCGGGCGAATTCCTCGAGCGTGGCGTTATAGGCGCGGAAGCGCAGCCCCGAGAGATCCTTCACGCTGTTGACCTTGTTCTTGGTGTAAAGCCCCTGCGCCGGCCAGGGCACGGAGAAGAGCGGCATCAGCCCCTGCTTTTCCAGAAGCGCCGTCACCACGGGCTTCTGCGCTGCCCAGAGCCGCGCGGCATCGTCATAGGAAGTGGCGAGGAAGGGCAGGCTGTCCACCCCGAAGGCGGGATCCTCGTTGGAAAGGCGCGAGAGGAAGAATTCGCCGATCGGCACCTGCTGGCTGCGCACGGCGTTCTTGATCTCGGCATGGGGGAAGAGCGAGCCTGCCGAATGCACCTTGATCTCGAGCGCGCCATCGGTGGCCTTGGCCACGTCATCGGCAAACTGGCGGATGTTCTGGGTGTGGAAGGTGGCATCGCCGTATGGGGTGGGCATGTCCCACGTATCGGCGGCGGCCGGCGTGGCCAGTGCCAGCGCGGCGGCGAATAGGGCATGATGGATCTTCATCGTCTCTCTCCTTGTCGGTTACGGGTTGTTTTCCTTTACGTTGACAATTTGTCAGCGTTTTGACCATAAATCAATAGTTTTCATGATTCCCGCAGGATGGAATGACAAGATGACAGCCGAACGGCAGGGCAAATGGCAATTCTGGATCGATCGCGGCGGCACCTTCACCGATGTGGTGGCGCGCCGGCCCGATGGCGCGCTGGCGAGCCTGAAGCTTCTGAGCGAGAACCCCGGGCAATACGAGGATGCGGCCGTCGAGGGCGTGCGCCGGATGCTGGGGCTCGGGGCCGGAGAGGCGATCCCCGAAGGGCGTATCGAAGCCGTGAAGATGGGCACGACGGTGGCCACCAACGCGCTTCTGGAGCGCAAGGGCGAAGATGTTTTCCTCTTGATTACCAAGGGGTTCGGCGATCTTCTTCGCATCGGATACCAGAACCGCCCGCG
>JALVEX010000035.1 GCA_027030435.1 Paracoccaceae bacterium | reverse complement strand
GGTTTCGCTCAAACCGGAATGTGAAAGCCTAGCTGGCGATCACCTCCCAGCGTTTCGTTTTCGATTTCGGAGCGCATTCGATGATGCGCACCTCGTCGCCGACCTTGAAGGCGTTGTTCGCATCGTGAGCCCGGTATTTCTTGGACTTGCGGATGGTCTTCTTCAGCACCGGGTGGCGGAAGCGGCGCTCCACCAGCACGGTGACGGTCTGGTCGTTCTTGTCGCTGGTGACGGTGCCTTGCAAAATACGTTTGGGCATCTCAAAGGCTCCTTATTCAGCGGCCGCGGCGGCGGCGATTTCGTTCAGCACGGTTTTCACGCGCGCGATGTCGCGGCGCACCTGGCGCATCCGTGCGGTATTCTCGAGCTGCCCGGTGGCCTGCTGGAAGCGCAGGTTGAAAGCCTCCTTCTTGAGGCTCTCCAGCTGTTCCTTCAGCTGATCGGGCGTCTTTTCTCTCAGTTCCCTGGCGTTCATTGCCTCTTCTTCCTTCTTTTCACATCACCGGAGGGCCCGCGTTCCGGTCACCCTTCTCCCGATGGAGCGGCGCGCGCCCGAAAGCCCGCGCCAAAATCAAAATGCCATCGCCCCGAGCCTCGATGCCCGGGGTGATGCCCGTTTTCCTACCAGTCCTCGCGGACGACGGTGCGCGTCTTGATCGGCAGCTTCATCGCGGCGAGGCGGAGTGCCTCCCTTGCCACAGATTCGGACACGCCGTCAATCTCAAACATGATCCGCCCCGGCTTTACCCGCGCGGCCCAGTAATCGACAGAGCCCTTGCCCTTGCCCATCCGCACTTCGGCGGGCTTGCTCGTCACCGGCACGTCGGGGAAGATGCGGATCCACACCCGGCCCTGACGCTTCATGTGGCGCGTCATGGCGCGGCGCGCGGCCTCGATCTGGCGCGCGGTGATGCGCTCGGGCTGAAGCGCCTTCAGCCCGTAGGTGCCGAAATTCAGCTCGGTGCCGCCCTTGGCCATGCCATGGATCCGGCCCTTGAACTGCTTGCGGTATTTCGTGCGCTTTGGTTGCAGCATCTCTCAATCTCCTCAGCGACGGCCGCCGGCACCACGCGGTGCAGGGCCTTCCTGGAGTTCCTGTTGACGGCGGTCATGCGCCTGGGGATCGTGCTCCATGATCTCGCCCTTGAAGATCCAGACCTTGATCCCGATGATGCCGTAAGGGGTCATCGCCCGCGCGGTGGCGTAATCGATATCGGCGCGCAGCGTGTGCAGCGGCACCCGCCCCTCGCGATACCATTCCGTGCGCGCGATCTCTGCGCCGCCGAGGCGGCCGGCCACGTTCACCCGGATGCCGAGCGCGCCCATGCGCATGGTGTTCTGCACCGCCCGCTTCATCGCGCGGCGGAAGGAGATCCGGCGCTCGAGCTGCTGGGCGATGTTGTCAGCCACCAGCTGGGCGTCCATCTCGGGCTTGCGCACCTCGACGATATTGAGGTGCAGCTCGCTATCGGTCATGTTGGCGAGCTTCTTGCGCAGGGTTTCGATATCGGCGCCTTTCTTGCCGATGATCACGCCCGGGCGCGCGGTGTGGATCGTGACGCGGCACTTCTTGTGCGGGCGCTCGATGATTACCCGGCTCACCCCGGCCTGCCTGCATTCCTTGAAGATGAACTCGCGCATGCGGATATCTTCCAACAGCAGATCGCCGAAATCCTTTGTATCCGCATACCAGCGGCTGTCCCAGGTGCGGTTGATCTGCAGGCGCATGCCAATCGGATTGACTTTCTGTCCCATCAGGCTTGCTCCTCGACTTGACGCACCTTGATCGTGATTTCCGAAAACGGCTTCAGGATGCGGCCGTAGCGGCCACGGGCCCGCGGACGGCCCCGTTTCATCACCAGATTCTTGCCCACCCAGGCCTCGGCGACGATAAGCTCGTCCACGTCAAGCCCGTGGTTGTTTTCGGCGTTCGCGATGGCCGATTGCAGACATTTCTTCACATCCTGCGCGATCCGCTTCTTGGAGAAGGTGAGATCGGCCAGCGCCTTGTCCACCTTCTTGCCACGGATCATTGCGGCCACGAGATTGAGTTTCTGCGGGCTGGTGCGAAGCATGCGGGTTTTCGCCATTGCTTCGTTGTCGGCCACGCGGCGGGGGTTCTTTGCCTTGCCCATGACTTACTTCCGCTTCGCTTTTTTGTCGGCAGCATGACCATAGAAGGTGCGAGTCGGCGAGAACTCACCGAACTTCATACCGATCATGTCTTCCGAAACATTGACAGGAATATGCTTGCGGCCGTTGTAGACGCCAAACGTCAGGCCCACGAACTGGGGCAGGATCGTCGAGCGGCGCGACCAGATCTTGATGACTTCATTGCGCCCGGATTCCCGTGCCTTTTCGGCTTTCTTCAGCACGTAGGAATCAACAAACGGGCCTTTCCATACAGAACGCGGCATATCAGCGGCCCTTCTTCTTAGCGTGACGGGAACGAAGAATGAGCTTCGAGGAAGCCTTCTTCTTGTTGCGGGTGCGCGCACCCTTGGTGGGCTTGCCCCAGGGGCTGACCGGATGGCGGCCGCCCGAGGTGCGGCCTTCACCGCCACCATGGGGGTGATCCACCGGGTTCATCACCACCCCGCGCACGCTCGGGCGCTTGCCCTTCCAGCGGTTGCGGCCCGCTTTCCCGAGGTTCTGGTTGCTGTTGTCGGGGTTCGAGACGGCGCCGACGGTGGCCATGCACTCCTGGCGCACCATGCGCAGCTCGCCCGAGGAAAGCCGGATCTGGGCATAGCCGCCGTCACGGCCCACGAACTGGGCGTAGGTGCCGGCCGCGCGCGCGATCTGGCCGCCCTTGCCGGGCTTCATCTCGATGTTGTGCACGATGGTGCCGATCGGCATGCCCGTGAAGGGCATCGCATTGCCGGGCTTCACATCGGCCTTCTGGCTGGCGATCACCGTATCGCCCACGGCAAGGCGCTGGGGCGCGAGGATATAGGCCTGCTCGCCGTCCTCATACCTGATGAGCGCGATGAAGGCGGTGCGGTTGGGATCGTATTCGATCCGCTCGACCGTCGCCGGAACGTCGAATTTCCTGCGCTTGAAATCAACGATGCGATAGAGACGCTTCGCGCCACCGCCGCGGCGGCGCATCGTGATCCGTCCGGTGTTGTTCCGGCCGCCCTTCTTCGTCAGGCCCTCGGTGAGGGATTTGACGGGGCGCCCTTTCCAGAGCTCCGAACGGTCGATCAGAACCAGCCCACGCTGGCCCGGCGTCGTCGGTTTGTACGACTTGAGTGCCATGCTTTCTGTCTTCCGTCTTGCTTTGGCCCGCGTGGGGCCGGGTTAAAAATGCACGGCCCCGAACGCGCCGGGGCCGAGAGATTCGGCGCCTTTTATCAAAGGCCGGTGGTCACGTCTATCGTGTTGCCCTCTTCGAGGGTCACATAGGCCTTCTTCACGTCCTTCCGCTTGCCGAGCTGGCCGCGGAAGCGCTTCGTCTTGCCCTTGGTGATGGTGGTGTTGACCGCCTTCACCTTGACGCCGAACAGGCTTTCCACCGCTTCCTTGATCTGCGGCTTGTTCGCATCCATCGCCACCTCGAACACCACGGCGCCGTTTTCGGATGCCATCGTGGCCTTCTCGGTGATGACCGGCTTGCGGATCACGTCATAGAGTTTCTGCTTCTCGCTCATTTCAGCCGAGCCTCCAGTGCTTCCACCGCCGCTTTCGTGAGCACGAGCGTGTCACGGCGCAGGATGTCGTAAACATTGGCGCCAATCGAGGGCAGCACATCGATGCCTTCGATGTTGCGCGCGGCCCTGGCGAAGTTTTCGTTCACCTCGGCGCCGTCGATCACCAGCGCACGCTTCCAGCCGAGGTTCTTCACCGCCTTGGCGAGGATCTTCGTCCTGGCTTCCTCGAGCTCGGCCGCATCGATCACCACCAGCTCGCCGGCGCGCGCTTTGGCGCTCAGCGCGTGGCGCAGGCCCAGCTTGCGGAATTTCTTCGGCAGGTCATGGGCGTGGCTGCGCGGCACGGGGCCCTTGTAAACCCCACCCTTGCGGAAGATCGGCGCGTTGCGATCGCCATGGCGGGCGCCGCCGGTGCCCTTCTGGCGATAGATCTTCTTGCCCGAGTAGCTGGTTTCGCTCCGGGTCTTGACCTTGTGCGTGCCCTGCTGCGCCTTGGCGCGCTGCCAGCGCACCACGCGGTGCAGGATGTCGGCGCGCGGCTCGAGGCCGAAAATCTCGTCATCGAGATCGATCGTGCCGGCCTTCTTGGCGTCGAGCTTGATTACATCGGCTTTCATTCTTCATTCCCTCCTTCCGGAGCTTCGGCAGGCGCCTCGGCGGGAGCTTCGGCTTCAGGCTTGGCAGCCGTCTTCAGACCGGCGGGAAAAGGCACGCCCTCGGGCAGCTTCTTCTTCACCGCGTCCTTCACCGTCACCCAGCCGCCACGCGATCCGGGCACGGCGCCCTTCACCATGATCAGGCCGCGCTCGGGATCGGTGCGCACAACCTCGAGGTTCTGCGTCGTCACCCTGACCGCGCCCATGTGGCCGGCCATCTTCTTGCCCTTGAACACCTTGCCGGGATCTTGGCACTGGCCGGTGGAGCCGTGGCTGCGGTGGCTGATCGAAACGCCGTGCGAAGCGCGCAGACCGCCGAAATTATGCCGCTTCATGGCACCGGCAAAGCCCTTGCCGATCGACGTGCCCGACACATCCACCTTCTGCCCTTCCACGAAGTGCTCGGCCGAGATCTCGGCACCCACTTCAAGAAGGTTCTCCGGCGCCACGCGGAATTCCGCGATCTTGCGCTTGGGAGCCACATTCGCCTTGGCGAAATGGCCGCGCATCGCCTTCGTGGTGCGCTTGGCCTTGGCCGTGCCCGCGCCAAGTTGAACGGCGGTGTAGCCATCCTTCTCGGCGGTGCGCTGCGCCACCACCTGCAGATTTTCGAGCTGGAGCACGGTCACGGGGATCTGCTTCCCGTCCTCCATGAACAGGCGGGTCATGCCCACCTTCTTCGCTATGATACCAGAGCGCATTTCAGCTGCCCTCCTCAAACCTTGATCTCGACATCGACACCCGCCGCCAGATCGAGCTTCATCAGCGCGTCAACGGTCTGGGGTGTCGGATCGACGATATCCAGCAGGCGCTTGTGCGTGCGGATCTCGAACTGATCGCGGGATTTCTTGTCGATGTGCGGGCCACGCAGCACCGTGTATTTCTCGATCTTGTTCGGCAGCGGGATGGGGCCACGCACCGTGGCGCCCGTCCGCTTGGCGGTATTGACGATCTCCTGCGTGCTGGCATCCAGAACGCGGTAGTCAAAAGCCTTGAGCCGAATGCGAATGGTCTGGCTTTGCATCTTCCTGGCCTTTCGAGGCGTTGGAGTTGATAGGTGGAGCGGGGATCATTCCCCGCCCCACGTCGAACCCTGTGTTTGTTACTCGATGATCTTGGAGACGACGCCAGCGCCGACGGTGCGGCCGCCTTCGCGGATGGCGAAGCGCAGGCCCTCTTCCATGGCGATCGGCGCGATCAGCTCGACCTCGAACTTCAGGTTGTCGCCCGG
>JALVEX010000034.1 GCA_027030435.1 Paracoccaceae bacterium | reverse complement strand
ACAGGCCATGAAGCGAACCGGCCTTGAGGGGCTCGGCCACCGCAGGCCGGCCGATCTCTCGGGCGGGCAGCAAAGCCGCGTGGCCCTCGCCCGCGCCCTTCTGCGCAACAAGCCCCTGATGCTGCTCGATGAGCCCTTCGCGGCTCTCGGCCCGGCGCTCAAGCGGGAGATGCTCTCGCTCCTTGCCGAAATCGCGGATGAAACCGGCAACACCGTGCTCATGGTCACCCATGATCCCGATGACGCGCGCATGTTCGCGGATCTTGTCGTGCTCGTGGATGAGGGCCTGGCTCATCCTCCGATCCCGACGACAGACATCTTCGAGAACCCGCCCGAGGCGCTGCGCCGCTATCTCGGTGCGCGATAGAAAAAACGCGCCCCCGAAAAGGAGCGCGCTTTCATCTCGTCATCAGCCGGGAGTTCAGGCTTTTCGTGCTGCCTTCTTCGCCGCTTCCTTCGCCTGCTTCTTCACCGGCATCCACAAGGTCTTGTTGGTGAGGTAAAGAAGCGAGGAGAAGATGATCAGCATGATCACCGCCACGAAACCGGCCTTCTTGCGCGCCATCATCTTGGGCTCGGCAGCCCACATCAGGAAGGCGGCCACATCCTTGGCCTCCGAATGAAGATCATTGGGTGCGCCATCGTCGAATTCCACATCCTCGCCCGAAAGCGGCGGCGGCATGGAAATCCAGCCGGTGGAAAAGGCCTTGTTCTCATAGAAGGTTGTGCCCGCTTCCTCCTTCTCCTCACCGGTGAAACCGGTCAGGATCGAGTAGATGTGTTCGGGGCCTCCGATGCCCTTGATCAGCTGATTGATCCCGGTGCCTTCGGGGCCATGGAAGCCCGCCCGCGCCTTTGCCATCAGCGAAAGGTCAGGCGCATTGGGATCGGCCGATTCCGGGAAGTGATCGGAGGGCTTCGCCGGGCGGGTATCGCCGGGCTCGGCATCCTCGCTGTCATCCGGCACCTCGAACTGCGCCGCATAGGCGCGCACCCAATCTTCCGGCAGTTCGGGGCCGCCGGGATCGGAAAGCGTGCGGATAGGCACGTATTTCAGCCCGTGGCAGGACGAACAGACCTCCGTATAGATCTTCAGGCCGCGCTGAAGCTGGAGCTTGTCATAGGTGCCGAAGGGGCCTTCGAAGGAGAAGGCGACATCTTCCGTATGCCCCCCGGCCCCGCTGGCAAATACGCTGCCGGTGGTAAGGGCAAGGGTGGTCAGGGCGGTTGCTGTGAGTTTCCTGATCATCATTTCTGATCCTTTCTCACTCGGCCGGCGTATCATTGGCGCCGCCGTAATGGGCGATGAAATCTTCCTCGATCGTGCTGGGCTGCGGCAGCGGCTTTTCGATCACGCCGAGCAGCGGCAGAACCACGAGGAAATAGGCAAACCAGTATGCCGCTCCGATCAGGGCGATCGTGGAATAGGGCGGCTCTGCCGGCATGGCCCCGGCCCACATCAGCACGATGAAATCGAGCACCAGCAGGGCAAACCACCACTTGAACATCGGCCGGTAGCGGCCCGAGCGCACGCGTGAGGTATCGAGCCAGGGCACGAGCAGCATCACGATGATCGAGCCGAACATCGCCAGCACGCCGAAGAACTTGGCATTGACGATGCCGCCGGTGATCCAGCTTGCCAGCTGCACCACCCAGACATCCGCCGTGAATGCCCTGAGGATCGCGTAGAAGGGCAGGAAATACCACTCGGGCACGATATGCGCCGGCGTTACCAGCGGATTGGCCTCGGTGTAGTTATCGGGGTGGCCAAGGTAATTGGGCATGAAGCCGACAATCGCGAAAAACACCACCAGAACCACCGCCAGCGCAAACAGATCCTTGATCACGAAATAGGGCCAGAAGGGGAGCGTATCCCTCTCGGCCTCTTCCTTCGATCCGCGCCGCACTTCCACGCCGGCCGGATTGCTGTTGCCGGTGGTGTGGAATGCCCAGATGTGCAGCGCCACCAGAGCGGCGATGACGAAGGGCAGCAGGTAGTGAAGCGAGAAGAAGCGGTTTAGCGTGGGGTTGTCCACCGCCGGGCCGCCGAGGAGCCATGTCTGAAGGGCTTCGCCCACCCAGGGGATGGCGCCGAAGAGCCCGGTGATCACCGTGGCGCCCCAGAAGCTCATCTGCCCCCAGGGCAGCACATAGCCCATGAAGGCCGTGGCCATCATGGCGAGATAGATGAGCATGCCGATGATCCAGGTGACCTCACGCGGCGATTTGTAGGAGCCGTAGTAGAGCCCGCGGAAGATGTGCACATAAACCGCGAAGAAGAACAGCGAGGCGCCGTTTGCATGCAGGTAGCGCAGCATGTGGCCGGCGTTCACATCCCGCATGATGTGCTCGACGCTGGCAAAGGCCAGATCGATATGCGGCGTGTAGTGCATGGCCAGCACGATGCCTGTAACGATTTGCAGCGCCAGGCAGAAAACAAGCACGATCCCCCAGATCCACATCCAGTTGAGGTTCTTCGGGGTGGGGATCATGATCGTGTCATAGATGAGGCGAACGATCGGCAGGCGCTGATCCAGCCAGCGCTCGAAGCTCGTCTTCGGCTCGTAGTGGTCGTGAGGAATTCCAGACATTTCGCTCTCCCCCTAGCCCAGCTTGATCGTGTTTTCGTCAACGAATGTTGCCACGGGTATGGGCAGATTCTGCGGCGCTGGGCCCTTGCGGATGCGCCCCGCGCTATCATAGTGCGAGCCGTGGCAGGGGCAGAACCATCCGCCAAAATCACCGGCCTTGTTGCCAAGCGGCACACAGCCCAGATGTGTGCAGACCCCCATTTCAACCAGCCACTCGCCCTTTTCATCGAGCGTGCGGTTTTCATCCGTGGCGGGTGCATCGGGGGGAAGGTTGGCGTTGCGGGCAAGCGGATCCACGAGATCCTCGATCTTCGTCTTGCGCGCTCTTTCGATATCTTCCTGATCGCGGCGGCGGATGAAAACCGGCTTGCCGCGCCATTTCACCGTGATCTGCGTGCCGGCCTCGACACCATCAATCGGCACCCGGATCGAGGAAAGCGCCTTCACATCCGCGCTCGGGTTCATCTGATCGATCAGCGGCCAGACGGCAGCTCCGGTGAGCACCGTGCCGACGCCCGCTGTCGCGTAATACAGGAAATCCCTGCGGTCGCTGTCGTAATCCTCTGCATGGGACACGGGGAAGCCTCCTATGGTAGCCTATCTCAAAACGACACACCCGCAACGGCCTGACCGGTGCGAGTTGTTCGCAGCGCTTCGCTGCCTGTTTAGACAGGTATTGAACCTTCGTCCAGACGGGTTTTTACGGATGGAAAAATATCCCGTCATCTATTTGAATTCGCATTTTAATATGCGTCAAGTTCCCGAGGCACGGAATGCCGCAGGGAAGATCGGGAATTCCCCGGATAAGTGGAATGCTCCGCTTCAGATCCTGCGGATCCGCAGGCGGCCGAGCGCGCTCAGATCGATCTCAAGGCCGGGGCCTTCTTCGCCGAGGCGTATGACCCTGCGAAACCGGGCTGTTGCATTGGCCTGCTGCGCTTCGCGGCGGTATGTCAGGCCCTCGTCAAGCGCATCAAGCGCATCCTCGGCCCGCTGATCGCGCCGGCCGGGCGCAACGCGCCGGGTAACCGCATATGCGGCAGCGGCTACCATCCCGTAACGCAGGGCAAAACCGGCAAGGGGGGCAAGCGGCAGAGGCATCGTGGATCTCCTTTCCTGTAATGCAAATATAGTCATCCCCGGCTCGCCTGTCCAACGGGGGAATTTCGCCTTGCCATTCTCCCCTGCCGGGCCGAAGATGGCTTCGTTCTCAGGGCGGGGTGAAATTCCCCACCGGCGGTGAGGGGCACGCGCGCCCCGCAGCCCGCGAGCGCTTCCCTACAGGAAGGTCAGCAGATCCGGTGCGATTCCGGGGCCGACGGTGAAAGTCCGGATGGGAGAGGACATGCGGGACAGCCAGGCCAGAAGCCGGCTGCCTTTCCCGATATGTCTTGCGCTCTGTGACGTGTCGCAAACGGGAAAGGATAGCACATGACACGCACAACATTCGCCTTCATCAAAGCCGGCTGGCATGGCGAGATCGTGAATGCCGCGCTTGACGGTTTCTGCGAAATCATTTCACGCGAAGAGGTGGATGTATTCGATGTGCCCGGCGCCTTCGAAATGCCGCTTCTGGCGCGCGATCTGGCGGCAAGTGGGAAATATGCCGCCGTTGCCGCGGCGGCCTTCGTGGTGGATGGCGGGATATACCGCCATGAGTTCGTGGCGCAGGCGGTGGTGGACGGGCTTATGCGCGCCGGGCTCGATACGGGCGTGCCGGTGCTCTCGGTTTCGCTCACCCCGCATCAGTATCAGGATACGGCGCATCACAACGCGATCTTCAAGGCCCATTTCGTGGAGAAAGGGCGGGAAGCGGCCGAGGCGGCGCTTCAGATTACCGAAACGCGCCGCCGGCTTGGTGAGGCGGCTCAGCCGTAATCGCGCGGCCCGAAGATGGCCGAACCCACGCGCACATGGGTTGCGCCCTGGGCGATGGCACGCTCGAAATCGTGGCTCATGCCCATGGAAAGCTCAGGCAGATCGTTGCGCTTCGCGATCTTGCGCAGGAGCGCGAAGTGAAGGCTCGGCTCCTCGTTTACCGGCGGGATGCACATGAGGCCAATGAGCGGCAGGCCGAGGCCCCGCACTTCGGCGATGAAATCATCGGCCTCCGCGGGAAGCACGCCGGCCTTCTGCGGCTCCTCGCCGGTATTGACCTGCACGAAGAGATCGGGGCAATGGCCCTGCTCATCGGCAAGGCGTGCGAGCGTGCGGGCGAGCTTGGGGCGGTCAACGGAATGGATCGCATCGAAAAGCCCCATCGCCTGGCGGGTCTTGTTGGTCTGCAATGGCCCTAGCAGATGCAGCTCCACCCCGGGAAACTCCTCCCGCCATGAGGGCCATTTCCCGGCCGCCTCCTGCACGCGGTTTTCTCCGAAAAGCCGATGCCCCTCCTCGAGCACGGCGCGCACGCGCGGCTCGGGCTGCATCTTGGAAACAGCAATAAGCCGTACGGATCCGGGCTCGCGGCCGGCCGCCTCTTCCGCCTTGCGGATCCGCTCCTTGATCTCGGCGAGCGACATAAACACACCTTTCTCTGTTGCCCGATTCACAGAAACATCATCCGTGCCCAAAAGAAAAGAGCGAGCCCGAAGGCCCGCTCTCTCTTTTGGTTGGCTGTTCTTCCGAAATCAGAAGGACAGGCCGAGACCGATCGACCACTTGGACTGATCGCCAGGCATGGTGGCATCCATGTCGGAGCCGTAGCCGGCCATCACGGTGGCGCCGCCGCCGAGATCGTAGTTCACGGCAAAACCATAGGAATCCTGGTTGATGTCGTCGTAGTTGCCGTAGTTCACGGTCACGAGCAGGGCGTCCTTCTGGTAGCCAAGGCCGATGCCGTAGTGCGTGCCGACAGCGAGGCTCGAGTGATCCGAGTAGTTCAGGATCGCGCGGAAGCCGTTGTCCATCTTGGCGTCAACCGAAACGCCCCAGATGTCATTCACGCCATCGTCCTGATAGCCGAGGCCGAGGCCGAGGTTCACACCGCCGAGAGCGGCATTGTACTTGACGCCGATGCCGTAAGCGACATCGCCAACGCCGGTATCGTCGATGTTGGCCGAGAGGGCCACGCCGAAGTCGCCGAAGGTGTTGTCGTAGCGGAGAACTTCCCCACCGTAATCACCGTCAAGGCCGGAGTTGCCGTTGTAGCCGACGTGAGAGGTGTGCTCATCGCCGAGGGACGTGCCCATGCCGACTTCCTGCATCGCCCAGTCGAGCGCGCCGTCGGTGTCACCCAGAGTGATGGAGCCGAAAGCGCCCTTCACCCAGACAGCCTGCGCGACGCCGCCGTTGTTGTAGCCGGTGGGGATGCCGCCAGCCACTTCATCAAGATCGATCTTGGCACCAAAGGTCAGGCCATTGTCGGTTTCACCGGAAAGGTGGAACGACACATCCATATCGGAGTGGTACTGGGTTTCGCCGGTGAAGCCGGTGAAGGCGTCACCACCGGTGATGCCGATTTCGGCATAGCCGGTCAGCTTCACTTCGCCAGCGGCTGCGAAGCCGGCGGAGGCAACAAGTGCCGTGGTTGCAAAGAGAATCTTTTTCATTTCGTTTTCCCTCGTGTGTTTCAAAGGTGCACCTCAATTCAGGGGAATCCGAATTGAGTATGCGATTAACTCACTCTTTCCCGCCGGGTTTTCAAGGTTTCGCGGGGTGTTCGGTGCAAAGAGGCCGCGCGTGGTGCAGCTTTGCCACAGTCCGGCGGCGTGGACGCAATACGGCCCCTGTTATAATGTGCGGGCAAAAAGCCTTGCCCGCCCAATGGGCGTTGTTTACTAGGGAATAAATCGGATAACGGGGTGTGCTTTTCATGGCGATTGCAAACGGAACAAGGGGCCTTCTCACAAGAGCGGTTGCGATTCTCTCCCTTGCGGCGCTCGCGGGCTGCGGCGGCGGGTTCAGCCGGGGTGGGGGGAGCGGCTCGGCTGGCTCCATCGGATCGGGTGGATTTTCCGGCGGAGGCGCAAAGAAAACCGCGCAGAAAAAGGCCACAGAGCCCAAGCGCTCCACGATCTGGGATCTGTTCAAGAATCAGGACGATCCGAATGTGACCGTTAAGGTCAACAAATACATCTGGAACGCTTCGCTCGATGTGCTGGATTTCCTGCCCATCGAGGCGGCCGATCCCTTCACCGGCGTGATCGTCACCGGCTATGGCCGCCCGCCCGGCGGCGGCAAGGCCTACCGGGCCACCATCTACATCAAGGATCCCGCGCTTGATGCGCGCTCGCTCCATGTGGCGCTGCAAACGCGCTCGGGGCCGGTCAGCCCCGAAACCGTGCGCGCGATAGAGGATGCGATCCTGACCCGCGCCCGCCAGCTGCGAATCGCCGATAGCAAGCTCTAGACCCGGGGCAGATCAGCGAATAAACCGACCACCGGGCCTCGCGCCCGGTGTTTTCACATCAGGGAATGAGAAATGACGCGCTACGCACCCGCCGAAACCGAAAAGAAATGGCAGAAGGCCTGGGAAGAGGCCGATGTTTTCAGGGCCGAGCGCGACGAGAGCAGGCCCAAGTATTATGTGCTCGAGATGTTTCCCTATCCTTCGGGGCGCATCCATATCGGCCATGTGCGCAATTACACCATGGGCGATGTTGTGGCCCGCTACAAGCGCTCCACCGGCCATAACGTGCTGCATCCGATGGGCTGGGATGCCTTCGGGATGCCGGCCGAAAACGCCGCCATGGCCTCGGGCGGCCACCCGAAGGACTGGACCTACCAGAACATCGCCGACATGCGCGATCAGATGAAGCCCTTGGGCCTTTCGATCGACTGGACGCGCGAGTTCGCCACCTGCGATCCCGAATATTACGGCCAGCAGCAGGCGCTTTTCCTAGACATGCTTGATAAGGGCCTGATCTACCGCAAGAATGCCGTGGTCAACTGGGATCCGGTGGACATGACCGTGCTTGCCAACGAACAGGTGATCGACGGCAAGGGCTGGCGCTCGGGCGCCCCGGTGGAGCGGCGCGAGCTCACGCAGTGGTTCTTCCGCATTTCCGATTTCGCCGAGGAGCTTCTGGAGGCGCTCGATGGCCTTGAGAAATGGCCCGAGAAGGTCCGCCTCATGCAGAAGAACTGGATCGGCAAATCACGCGGCCTCGAGATGGCCTTCCCACTCACCGAGCCCGCGGCCGGGTTCGACAGGATCGAGATCTACACCACCCGCCCCGATACGCTCATGGGTGCATCTTTCATCGGCATCTCGCCCGATCATCCGCTGGCAAAAGCGCTTGAGGCCGAGAACCCGGAGATCGCCGAATTCAATGCCGAATGCCGCCGCATGGGCACGTCTGAAGCCGATCTCGAAAAGGCCGAGAAGAAGGGCTTCGATACCGGCCTGCGCGTGCGCCATCCGCTTTTCCCCGAGCGCGAGCTTCCCGTCTGGATCGCCAATTTCATCCTGATGGATTACGGCACCGGCGCGATCTTCGCCTGCCCCGCGCACGATCAGCGCGATCTCGATTTCGCCCGCAAATACGGCCTGCCGGTGATCGATACCTTCGTGGCGCTCGAGGATGGCAAGCCGGTGGAGAACGAGGCCTTCGTGCCCCCCAAGAGCGAGAAGGTGAAATGGCTCGATCATTTCACCGGGCTTGATGTGGCCACCGGGGAAGAGGCGATCGAGGCCACCATCGAGAAGGCCGAGCGCGAAGGCTGGGGCAGAGGCGTGACCCGCTATCGCCTGCGCGATTGGGGGCTTTCACGCCAGCGCTACTGGGGCTGCCCGATCCCGGTGGTCCATTGCGAGGCCTGCGGCACCGTGCCGGAAAGGAAGGAAAACCTGCCCGTCCGCCTGCCCGATGACGTGAGCTTCGATCAGCCGGGCAACCCGCTTGATCGCCATCCCACCTGGCGCGATGTGCCCTGCCCGAAATGCGGCGCCCCGGCGAAGCGCGAAACCGATACCATGGATACCTTCGTGGATTCCTCCTGGTATTATGCCCGCTTCACCAGCCCGCATGCGGATGTGCCGGTGGATCTCGCGGAAGCCGAATACTGGATGAACGTGGATCAGTATATCGGCGGTATCGAGCACGCGATCCTGCACCTTCTCTATTCCCGCTTCTTTGCCCGCGCCATGCATCTCACCGGCCACCTGCCGGGGAAAGCGATCGAGCCCTTCGATGCGCTTTTCACCCAGGGCATGGTGACGCATGAGATCTACCTCACGCGCGATGAAAACGGCCGCCCCGTCTATCATCTGCCCGAGGAGGTGGATCGCGAAAAGGGCGTGCTGAAGGCAACCGGCGAGCCGGTGGAGATCATCCCTTCGGCGAAAATGTCCAAGTCCAAGAAGAACGTGGTGGATCCGGTGGACATCATCGCCCGCTACGGCGCCGACACGGTGCGCTGGTTCGTGCTCTCCGACAGCCCGCCCGAGCGCGATGTGGAGTGGACGGCCGCCGGCGCCGAGGGCGCTTTCCGCCACCTGGGCCGCGTGCATCGCCTCGCGCATGAGATCGCCGCAAGCGATGCGCCTGCAAATGAGCACGATGAAGCGCTCGAGCGCGAGCGCCACCGCGCCATCGATGACGTGACCCGCGGCATCGAGGGCTTCGCCTTCAATACCGCCATCGCCCGCCTCTATGCCTTCACCAACGCCATCGCGAAATCGCAGGCAGGGGCGGAGGCGAAAAAACGCGCGGTGCTGACGCTCGCCCAGCTGATGAGCCCGATGACGCCGCATCTGGCGGAAGAAATCTGGGCCGTGCTCGGCGGCGAGGGGCTGATCGTGAACGCTCCCTGGCCCGAGGCGGATGCGAAGATGCTCGTGGAAGATACCGTGACCCTGCCGATCCAGATCAACGGCAAGCGGCGTTCGCAGATCACAGTGGCCAGGGATCTTGCGCGCGAAGAGGTTGAAAAACACGCGCTTCAGGATGAAGCTGTGCAGAGGGCGCTTGATGGCAAGGCGCCGAAGAAGGTGATCGTTGTGCCGGGGCGGATCGTGAATGTGGTCGTATAGCCGACGAAGTTTTATCCTTTCCCTCGCCGCGCTTTCGGGCTGCGGCTTCAAGCCTGTCTATGGCCCTTCCGGCGCGGCCACGGCGCTGCGCGGCCAGATCCGGCTGCGCGAGCCGAAGAATGCAGATGAATTCTTCCTGCTGCATCGGCTCGAAGAGCGGTTCGGCCGCCCCGAGAGCGCGCGCTACCGGCTTGACTACAAGCTCGAAACCCGCGAGCGCGGCCTTGCGATCACTCCGGCTCAGGAAACAACCCGCTTCCATGTGCTGGGGCGCGCCGATTTCACCCTCGTTGATACGGCAAGCGGCAAAGCCGTCACCTCCGGCTCGGTCGATGGCTTCACCGGCTACAGCGCCATCGGCACCACCATCAGCACCAAGGCCGCGCGGGAAGATGCCTATCGCCGCCTCATGGTGATCCTTGCCGACAAGATCACCTCCCGCCTGCTCGCCACGCCCCCCGGAGAGGCCGGGTGAAACTCTCGGGGCGCGAAGCAAGGGCCTTTCTCGCCCGCCCCGATCCTGCAAGGGGCGGCATTCTTCTTTACGGCGCCGATCCGGTGCGGGTGGACCTTAAGCGCCAGGATCTGATCGCAGCGCTCATCGGCCCGAAGGGCGAGGAGGAAATGCGCCTCACCCGCATTGCGGCCACCGATCTGCGCAAGGAGCCGGCGCTGCTGCTGGATGCCATCAAGGCACAAGGGTTCTTCCCCGGCGCGCGGGTCGCCCTTGTGGAAGATGCCGGCGACGGGCTCGCCAGGGCCATCGCGCCCGCTCTCGATGAATGGCGCGCGGGCGATGCGCAGATCGTGGTGACGGCGAAGCAGCTCCCCGCGCGCTCTTCCCTGCGCAAGCTTTTCGAAGGGCATGCAGATGCCGTCGCGATCGGCATCTATGACGATCCTCCGAGCCGCGATGAAATCGAGGCCGAGGCCCGCAGGCAGGGGCTCACGTCGATCAACGGTGATGCGATGGAGGCCCTGGTCGCGCTTTCACGCAGCCTCGATCCCGGCGAATTCCGCCAGCTCATCACACGGCTTGCGCTCTACAAGCTCGGCGATGAAACCCCGCTGAGCGGTGAGGATATCGCCCTGCTTTCGCCCGCCGCCGGGGAAGCGGCGCTCGATGATCTTCTGCATGCGGTCGCCGAGGGGCAGAGCGGACGGATCGGCCCGCTGCTCTCGCGCCTTGGCGCGCAGGGCACGCAGCCCGTGGGGCTTTGTATCGGCGCCATGCGCCATTTCCGCACCCTTCACCAGATCTCAAGCGGGCAGAATCCGCGCCCGCCCCTCTTCGGCCCGCGGCGCGACCGCATGCAGGCCCAGGCCCGCAAATGGGGCCCGCACCGGCTCGAACAGGCGATCCGTCTGCTTGTCGAAACGGATCTTGCGCTCAGATCATCATCCAGTGCGCCTTCCCAGGCCCTGATCGAACGCGCTCTGATCCGCCTTTCCATGCTTGCCGGGCGTTAGGCAGCAAATCACCATGGCGACCGGGCCGCAGCGCGCCCTGCCCAGCGCCCGGTGGAAAGGCAGGCCGTCAGCAGATAGCCGCCCGTTGGCGCCTCCCAATCCAGCATTTCGCCAGCGGCGAAAATTCTGGGCAGGGCGCGGATTCCAAGACCGCTATCAACCCCGCGGAAGGCGATTCCGCCGGCCGTGGATATGGCCTCTGCAAGCGGGTATGGCCCGGCGAGGGGAACGGGCAGCGCCTTGGCAAGTGCCGCAAGCGCTGGGCCCGTGGGCAGGGGGTGCATGGATTCGCGCATCAGCGCGATCTTCACCGGATCGAGGCGAAGCCGCTTGCGCAGGGTGTTCGAAAGGCTTTCCTTGCCTTGCGGGTGGGAAAGGCGTGCCTCGGCCTCCTCCTCGGAAACATCCGGCAGGAGATCGAGCGTCAGCGAAGCGCCCTCGCGCAGCGCCCGGGAAACGGCGTAAACCCCGCCCCCTTCGATCCCCCGCTTCGAAATCACGAATTCGCCACGCACGCGCACGCCCCCGGCGATCAGCGCCACATTCTTTACCGGGCGGCCGAAATGGCCTTCCATATGCCTGCTCCAGTTGACGACAAACCCCATGTTGGCAGGTTTGAAGGGCGTTATCGGCACGCCCTTTTCCGCCAGCCATTCCGCCCAGGCGCCATCGCTCCCAAGGCGCGGCCAGCTCGCGCCGCCAAGTGCCAGCACCGTGGCCGAAGGCGAGAGGATGCGCGCGCCTTCCGGGGTATCGAAAGCAAGGCCGCTGTCGGCAAACCCGCGCCAGCGCCAGCGCATGTGGAAGGTTACGCCCTTTTCGATCAGCCGTGCCCGCCAGTTGCGCAGCAGGGGCGAGGCCTTCATCACTTCGGGGAAAACCCGCCCGCTCGAACCGGTAAACACCTTCTGCCCGAGATCCTCCGCCCATCGGCGCACCTCACACGGGCCGAATTCTGCCAGCATCGGGCTGAGATGTGGGGTGGCTTCGCCATAGGCGGCAAGAAAATCCTCAAGGGGCTCGTCCTTCGTCAGATTGAGCCCGCTTTTGCCGGCCATCAGCAGCTTGCGCCCGATGGTGGGCTTTGCCTCGGCCACCATCACGGCAAGCCCGGCATCCGCCATCTCTTCGGCCGCCATCAATCCGGCCGGCCCGGCGCCGATCACCAGGGCCAGCTTCATCCCGCAGGCTTTTCGGCTGCGTTCCTCAGCTCCACCACGCGATGCGGATAGGGGATCCTGATGCCGTTGTCTTTCAACGCATTCCAGATCAGGAAGAGCACATCGGAGGTGAACCTGTTTTCACCGTCGTCAATGCCGTTCACCCAGAATTCCACTGCGAAATCGACGCCGCTTTCGCCAAAGCCGCGCAGCTCGCAATCAGGTGGAAAGGGCTTTTCGAGCACGGCCGGGTGCTTTGCCACAGCCGCCTCCACGATTGCCGGCACCTTGTTGATATCCGTTTCGTAACTCACCGAAAACGGCGCTTCATAGCGATGCGCCGCGCCGGCATCGGAATAGTTTACCACGCGAGTGGTGATGAAATCCTCGTTGGGCACGACGATCCAGCGGCCATCGAAGGTTTCCAGTATGGTGGCGCGTGCCGTCATCTTGATGATGGTGCCTGCCTCCCCGCCGTCAAGCTCCACGTAATCGCCCACCGTGGCCTGGCCTTCCAGAAGCAGGATGATGCCGGAGATATAATTCGAGGCGATCTTCTGCAGGCCGAAGCCGAGCCCCACGCCGATCGCGCCACCGAGGATGGCGAGCGCTGAAAGATCGATCCCCATGATGCTCATCAGCAGCAGGAAGGCGGTGCCGTAGATCAGCACCTCCACGGCCTTGACGGCAAGCTGGCGGGTGGCCGGGCGCAGTTCTTCGCGGCGGGTTATGTAGCTGGCGCTCTGTTCGTTTGACCACCGCCCGAGCCAGAAAAGCAGGCTGCCCGCGATCACCCCCCGCACCAGAGCCATGACCGAGAAGGAAATATTGCCGATCTGGATCACCGTGGCCGAGAGATGCGCCACCAGCGGATCGAGCAGGCCGAGCGCATGCAGGGCCATGGCGGGGATGAGGACGTATTTCCCGAGAAGCTTCAGGAACGGCTCCCGGATGATTCTGTTCACCAGTGCCCAGGCCGCGAGAAAGAGAAACACGCGCTTGCCAAACGCAATCACGGCGCCGGAGCCAAACAGGGAGCGCGTGATCTGCTCGCCGATGGCGGTGAAGCCATAGGCCAGCAGCGGCAGCATGAGCGGCAAAAAGATCAGCACGAAGCGGCGGACCCGGGCGACAACCCCATCCTGCCCCTCTGGCGGGGTGAGCAGGCGCTCAAGAGCTGCGGTAGCGCGCCGGCTGATGACAAGCGCCAGAAGCCAGGCTGCCACCAAGAGCGCGAACTGCGACCATGCCGCCGGGCTCAGAAGCCACTCCTGCGCCTGCGCCCATCCCTGTTGGAGATAGCCAAGCACCATATCCGTGTATTGTTGGCTGTTGCCCGCCATGCCAGTTCTCACCATTCACTGCCTTGAGGCCCTGCAATCGGCCATCTGGCGGGAAAAATCAATGCTCCCCGCGGCACATCGCCTTGATCCGGCGCGCGATCGTCGGATCAGCCGAAAGGCTGTCCGCCGCGAGGGCGCGGGCGTCAGCGAGAAGGGAGGCCGGATCGGATATGCGATCCACGAGCCTCTTTTGCAGCGCCTCCCCGGCGGTGAGCTTCGCTCCGGCCATCAGGATCATGGCGGCGGTGGAGGGGCCGGCAATCGCGGCGAGGCGCTTTGGATCGGAAGGCTGGGGGAGGAAGCCGAGCTTCATCACCGGGTAGAAGAATTTCGCCTCCGGCACGCAAAGGCGCAGATCGCAGGCCAGGGCCATGCCGAAGGCGCCGCCGGCAAGCGTGCCGTTCATTGCGGCGATGGTGAGGCAGGGAAGGGCGGCGATGGCGCCCGAGAGGCGCTCCCACACCGGATCCGTGGCCAGCCCGGCGCGCGCCTCATCGAGATCGGCGCCGGCACTGAATACCCTGCCCGCGCCCGTGAGGATGAAGGCCCGCGCCTCGCCCTGCGCGCTTTCGGCGATGCCGGCCAGATCGTCCAGCATGGCGCGGGTGAGGGAATTGGCCTTTTCGGGGCGGTTGATGGTGGCGATCCAGAGCCCGCCTTCCTTCACCAGATCAATCATCCGAAAGCCCCATCCGCCGGCGAATATCCGGATCTCGCAGGGATATTTCCTGCCCGAGGAATTCATCCGCATCCGGCGTGCACATCCACAACAGCGCCCTTGCCGGCCATTCCGGCGGGATATGCTCGGACCAATCGAGCCGGCTCACCGGATTGATCCCGCTTTTCCTGATTTTCTTCTGCATGTCGGTGGCCACCGTGCCGGGCGAAAGCCCCATCACCCGCAATCCGCGCCCACGCCCTTCGCGATCCGTGCAGGCGGTGAGCATCGCCGCTCCGGCCTTGGACGCGCAATAGGCGCTCCAGCCCTCCAGCGGGTTATGCGCCGCCCCCGAGCTGATGGTGATGATGGTGCCGCCACCGGCCACGATCATGCGTGGCAGAACGGCCCTGATGCCGTGATAGACACCCTTCAGATTGATGTCGATCGCGCGGCTCCAGGCCTCCGGGTCGGTCTGCTCGATGGGGGCTATGGGCTCGATCACGGCGGCGTTGTTGATCAGGATGTCAACCTTGCCGAAATGGCGCGCGGCCTTTTCAACTGCGGCTTCCATGTCAGGCCACCGGCTCGTATCTGCGGAGATCGCGAGCGCCCGGCTCCCGATCTCGCGGGCAATTTCCTCGATTGCCGGGCGCGTGCGCGCCAGCAGCACCACATTTGCGCCGGATGCGGCAAAATGGCGCGCCGTTGCCGCGCCGATCCCCCGGCTCGCGCCGGTGACGATGGCCGTCTTGCCTCTCAGAGGGTCCATTTCTTCTCCTGTTGTGCTTCACAAGCTCGTGATGAATGTGTATCACCGGGGCGTCTTGATATTTGAAGAGCCTGCGGTCATCGTGCCGCGGGAAAATAACATTGAAAGGTTTGACATGAAACTGTGCAAATATCTGGGAGCTTCGGCTGCTGCAACGCTTCTCGGCACAACGGCCACGTTTGCGGATGTCACGGCCCGGGAAGTCTGGAGTGACTGGAGCGGGTATCTCTCGAGTTTCGGATACCAGATCTCCGCCGAGGAACAGGGCGATGGAAAGACCCTGAAGATCATCGGCTTCACGGCGATCAATGCCCTCCCGGATGATTCCGGCCAGGTGGTCATCAATCTCCCCGATCTCGAACTGACAAACCGGGGCGATGGCACGGTGTCCGTTTCCATGGCCCAGCACAATCCCTTCATGTTGGACATCACTCCCAAGGACGGGGAACCTGTCCACCTTGAGCTGGACTTTTTCCAGACCGGCCTTTCGATGATCGTCAGCGGCACCGCCGATGAGATGACCTACGCCAGCACCGCCAGCGAGATCGGGATCGGTCTCCAGAAGCTCACGGTTGACGGCAAGCCGCTGCCCAATGCCAAATTCCTTCTCACGGGCAAGGATTTCATCGGCAAATACGTGAGCCGCCTCGGCAATCTGCGCGTCATCGAGCAGCAGGGGGCCTTCGGATCTCTCGAATACGTTCTTGCCTTCAGCGATCCGAACGGCAGCGGCGGGTTTGACGGCGATGGCGTCATGCAGAACGTCACCTATTCGGGGCAATCCCAGATCCCGACTTCGGTTGATTTCAGCAATCTCGCCAACGCGATCCGCAATGGCTTTTCCGGAAGCGGGAGCTTCTCCTACGCAAGCAGTAGCGGCGGCTACAAGGTGGACGACAACGGCAAGATCACCTCATCGCAATCTTCCTCCGGCGAAGGCTCCCTGGAGTTCGAACTCGGCGAGAAGGGCGTGATGTATGGTGCGCGTTCGAAAGACACGAAAATTACCATGTCGATCCCCGAGCTTCCCTTTCCGGAGCTCGCCTTCGCCGTTGCCGAATCAGGCGCCAAGATCCGCTTCCCGGTCATGAAGTCCGAGGATCCGCAGGATTACGCTTTCGCCATCAAGTTTCTGGACCTTGCGCTGCCGGATGAAATCTGGGGCATGGCTGATCCCATGGGAGCCCTGCCGCATGACCCTGTCACCCTTGCGCTCGATATTTCGGGCCAGGCGAAACTGAATTTCGATATTTTCGATCCCAAGGCGGCCGAGGAGATGGGCAATCAGCCCCCGGGCGAAATCGAAACCGTCGATCTCAATACGCTGCTGCTGAAGCTTGCCGGTGCCGAGCTTTCCGGCAACGGCCATATCAGGATCGATAACGAGGATCTTGCAAGCTACGGCGGCACGCCCAAGCCCGTGGGCGAGATCAACCTGATGCTCGTGGGCGGCAACGCCCTGCTTGACAAGCTCGTGCAGATGGGCCTCGTGCCCGAGGATCAGGCCATGGGCTTTCGCATGATGCTCGGCATGTTCGCCCAGCCGGGCGACGGCGAGGATGTGCTCGTCTCGAAGATCGAGTTCACGGAAGATGGCCAGGTGCTTGCCAATGGCCAACGGCTGAAATGATCTCCCGCTGATCCGAAGATCAGGGCCGCTCCTCCGGGGGCGGCCTTTTCTCTTGCCCGCATCTTGCGCCCTGGCGGTGCGGGGTTTACCTGCGGTGGCAGGCAACACGAGGCGGCGAAATGGATAAGGATCTGGAGCAACTCACCTCTGCGCTGATCGATGCGGCCAGGCGCGCCGGTGCGCAACAAGCCGATGCGATCGCCGTTGCCGGCTCGTCGCTTTCGGTGGACGTGCGCGAAGGCGCGCTCGAACATGCCGAGCGCTCGGAGGGCACGGATATCGGCCTCAGGGTACTGATCGGCAGGCGTCAGGCCTGCGTTGCGGCCTCCGATACAACGGCCGAAACGATGCGAGAGATGGCCGAACGCTCCGTTGCCATGGCACGGCTTGCGCCGGAAGATCCCTCCATCGGCCTTGCCGATCCGGGCCAGCTTGCCCGGCAGTGGGATCTGCAAGCGCTCGAGATGGCCGATCCCGCGCCCGAGCCCGCCCCCTGCGCGCTTGAGGAAGATGCCCGGCGCGCCGAGGCCGCCGCGCGCGCCGTGGAGGGCATATCCCAGGTGGATACCGCCTCTGCGGGCTATGGGCGCACAAGGATTCACCTTGCCGCCACCAATGGCTTTGCCGGCGGTTACGAGCGCACCAGCCGCAGCCTCTATTGCGTTGCCATCACCGGCGAAGGGAGCGCGATGGAGCGCGATCACTTCGCCGATTCCCGGGTGTTTCAATCCGATCTGATGGCGCCGGAGGAAATCGGGCGGATCGCGGCCGAGCGCACCCTCGCGCGCGCCGGCGCCCGCCAGCCGCCCACCGGGGCCTTTCCGGTGCTGTTTGACGAACGCATCGCCGCATCCCTGATCGGCCACCTTCTGGCGGCGGTCAACGGCACGGCGATCACCCGCGGCGCGAGCTGGCTTCGC
>JALVEX010000033.1 GCA_027030435.1 Paracoccaceae bacterium | reverse complement strand
TTCCCCTATGCGCCTTTCGTGGGCGCCCAGGCGCCGATCATCCAGAAGGCGCAGTTCAAGGATTGCATGGGCCCCAAGGCGCCCGAATGCTCCGAGCAGAACTTCGCCCCCATCGGCACCGGGCCTTTCGTGGTGACCGAATTCCGGCCCAATGACGTGATCACGCTGAAGGCCAACGAAAACTACCGCGAGGCCGACAAGCCCGCCTTCGCCACCGTGACCTTCAAGGGCGGCGGCGATGCCACGGCGGCCGCGCGCGCGGTGCTGGAAACCGGCGAATTCGATTACGCCTGGAACCTCCAGCTTGCGCCCGACGTGCTGAAGAAGATGCAGGAAGCGGGCAAGGGCAAGGTTGTCTCTTCCTTCGGCACGCTCGTCGAGCGGATCATGATCAACCTCACCGATCCCGATCCCAAATGGGGCGACGAGCGCTCCACCGTGAAGCACCCGCACCCCTTCCTCACCGATCCGGCGGTGCGCAAGGCGCTTTCCATGGCGATCGATCGCCCGCTCCTGGTGGAAATCGGCTATGGCCCGGCCGGCAAGCTCACCTGCAACGTGCTGCCGGCGCCGGAAATCTACGCCTCCAAGGCCAATGATTCCTGCCTCCAGCAGGATATCGAAGGCGCCAAGAAGGTGCTGGATGAAGCCGGATGGGTGCCCGGCCCCGACGGGGTGCGCCAGAAGGACGGCGTGCGCCTCTCGATCCTCTACCAGACCTCCACCAACGCCGTGCGCCAGGATTTCCAGGCGCTGATCAAGGAATGGTGGAAGCAGATCGGGGTGGAAACCGAGCTGCGCAACATCGATGCCTCGGTGTTCTTCGGCTCCGATCCGGGCTCGCCGGATACCTTCCAGAAGTTCTATGCCGATGTGGAGATGTATGCCAACAACTTCGACGGCACGGACCCGGAATCCTACATGCGCAACTGGCGCTGCGATCAGATTCCGAGCCCGGAAAACCAGTGGCAGGGCAACAACATGCCGCGCTACTGCAACCCGGAGTATGACGCGCTCACCGACGAGATGGCCAAGACGGGCGAGCTTCAGAAGCGCGCCGAGCTTGCCAAGGCGATGAACGACATGCTGATGCAGAACTACATCATGCTGCCGCTCGTCTACCGCGGCAATGTCTCGGCCCATTCCAACTCGCTTGGCGGCGTGAAGATCAACGCCTGGGACAGCGAGCTGTGGAACGTCGCCGACTGGTACCGCGTGAAGTGATCTGAACGTGATCTGAACGCAGGAAAACCTGCCGCATCCCGCAGCCCGCGGGGTGCGGCGCCCGAGGGAAAACGGAACGCTAAACCGAGGCGCCGATGCTGAACTACACCATCCGAAGATTGCTGCTCGCGATCCCGACGCTTCTGTTCATCGCTCTGGTGATCTTCCTTCTGCTCGAGCTGGCGCCGGGCGATCCGATGGCCAATGTGCCCCTCACCGTACCGCCCGAGGTGAAGGAGAAGATGCGCATCGCACTCGGCCTCGATCAGCCCACCCATATCCGCTTCCTGAAATGGCTGCAGCAATTCTTCTGGGTCGAACCGCTGCATATGATCGATGCCCTGTTCGGCACCCATTGGGGCGACGGCATGCAGCGCATCATCAGCTGGCAGAGCCGCAGCCCGGTGATGGATATCGTCTGGCAGCGCATCCCGCAGACGCTCTGGGTCGTCGGCCTTTCATACGTGCTGGGCGCTCTGATTGCCGTGCCAGTGGGGGTGATCTCGGCCTACCGGCAATATTCCTTCATCGATCAGCTCGGCACCTTCATCTCGATGATCGGCTTTTCCGTGCCCACCTTCTTCACAGGCGTGCTGATGATCGTGATCTTCTCCGTCTGGCTCGGCTGGTTCCCCTCGATCTACGATACCACCCTCGTGGTGCATGACTGGGAAACCTTCGTGAAGCAATTGAAGCAGATGATCATGCCGGTTTCAGTGCTGGCGCTCTACAACGCCGCCCAGATCAGCCGCTTCATGCGCGCCAGCATGCTCGACAATCTCAATCAGGATTACGTGCGCACCGCCCGCGCCAAGGGGCTGAAGGAAAAGACAGTGGTGCTGGTGCATGTGCTCAGGAATTCCATGATCCCGGTGGTGACGGTGATCGCCCTTGGGGTGCCGCAGGTGTTTGGCGGCGCGATCATCACGGAACAGGTATTCAAGGTGAACGGTCTCGGCCAGCTCCTGATCACCGCCATCCAGGCCAATGACCTGCCGATGGTGCAGACCCTCACCTTCATCTTCGCCATCCTGATCGTGGTGTTCAACCTCATCGCCGATATTCTCTACGGCGTGCTTGATCCGAGGATCCGTTATGACTGACCACACGAGCGATCCGGGCTTCGAGGAAGCCACCCGCCCGCCGCGCAGCCAGTGGCTCGATGTCTGGGATCAGTTCAAGACCCACAAGGGCGCGCTTCTGGGCGCGGGCTTCTTCCTGTTCATCGTTGTGGCGGTGGTGATCGGGCCGTGGCTCTGGCCCATCCCCTATGACGCGATCGATATCCGCGCCCGCAATCAGGGCCCCTCGCTCGCCCATCCCTTCGGCACCGATCAGCTGGGCCGCGATACGCTGGCGCGGATGCTGAAGGGCGGCCAGACATCCGTGGCCGTGGGCATCACCGCCATGGCGCTCTCGCTCTTCTTCGGCACCCTCGTGGGCGTGCTCGCCGGCTATTTCAAAAAGCTCGACGGCCCCCTGATGCGCTTTACCGATCTCTTCCTCGCCCTGCCGCTGCTGCCGCTGCTGCTGGTGATCATCATGCTTTTCCGCGATCCGCTGCGCGCCGCCTTCGGGCCGGAAAGCGGGATCTTCATCCTGATCGTGTTCGTGATCGGCATCACCAGCTGGATGCAGACGGCGCGCATCGTGCGCGGCGATGTGCTGGCGCTGAAGGAGCGCGAATTCGTGCTCGCCGCGCGCTCCATCGGCACGCCCGACCGGCGCATGATCACCCGCCACCTGCTCCCCAACGTGCTTTCCCCGATCATGGTCTCGGCCACGCTCGGCATCGCCAACGCCATCATCACCGAAAGCGCGCTTTCCTTCCTCGGGCTTGGCTTTCCCTCCGATTTCCCCACCTGGGGGCGGCTCCTCTTCGACGCCACCGATTACCTCCAGCAATACCCGGAGCGGGTGATCTGGCCGGGCCTTGCGATCTCGCTCACCGTGCTCGCCGTCAACTACATCGGCGACGGGCTGCGCGACGCGCTCGATCCCCGCATCCGCGGCCGCTGAGAAGGGCGGGAAATTCCCGCTCCCTGCCGTTTTCCCCCTTGGATTTTCTGCGCCCGCAAAGTAATCATCTTGCGTGCGCAGCATTGACAGGGAAAGAAACGGACCAATGGGCATCGGCACAATCTACCTCGAGGATCTCGAGCCCGGCCTCAGCCGCTCGATCAGCAAGAAGATCACCGAGCACGAAGTCGAGATCTTCGCGGAGCTGAGCGAGGATCGCAATCCCCTTCACCTGTGCGACGAGGCCGCGAGCCGCTCGATCTTCGGCTCGCGCATCGCCCACGGGATGCTATCGGCCAGCCTGTTTTCGGCCCTTATCGGCGAGCGCCTGCCCGGCCACGGCTCGATCTATCTCGGCCAGAACCTGCGCTTCACCGCGCCGGTGAAGCTCGGCGACGAGGTCACCGCCACGGTGACGGTGGAGAAGGTGATCCCCGAAAAGCGCCGCGTGATCCTGCACTGCGAGGCGCGGGTGGGGGAAACGGTGGTCATCACCGGCGAAGCGACAGTGCTTGCACCGAGCCGCCGCCAGGGTTAGACGGCGATCATGCAGATCGTCCGGGATTATCAGTTCGTGCCTCCCGCCGCGCGCGGGGCCAGCGCCGCCATCGGCAATTTCGATGGCGTGCATCTGGGCCATCAGGCGGTGATCGACATCGCCCGCGAAAAGGGCCAGGAGATCGGCGCGCCGCTCGGCGTTGTCACCTTCGAGCCGCACCCGCGCGAATATTTCGCCCCCGATGCGCCCCCCTTCCGGCTGATGAACGCCCGCGCCCGCGCCCATCGCCTCGAAACGCTCGGCGTCGATATCCTGCACGAGCTGAATTTCAATGCAGCGCTCTCCGCGCTCACCCCCGAGGAGTTCGCCCGCAGGGTGCTGAAGGAGGGGCTCGGCCTCTCGCATGCCGTCGTCGGCCGGGATTTCCGCTTCGGCCGTGGGCGCGCGGGCACGGCCGAGGATCTCGCCCGGCTCGGGCGCGATCTCGGCTTCGCCGTCACCATCGCCGATCTGGTGGCGCTCCCGGAGATCGGCGAGGTTTCCTCGACAGCGATCCGCAAGGCGCTCTCCGAGGGCCGGCCACGCGATGCGGCGCGCATGCTCGGCCACTGGCACCGCATCGAAGGCAAGGTGATCGGCGGCGATCAGCGCGGGCGCCAACTGGGCTTTCCCACGGCAAACATGTCGATCGACGGCCTGCACCCGCCGCGCTTTGGCATCTACGCGGTGAAGGCCGAGGTGCTCGAAGGGCCCCACAAGGGCGAATACGGCGGCGCCGCCTCGATCGGCCTGCGCCCCACATTCGGCGGCGATCATCCCAATCTGGAAACCTACCTCTTCGATTTCGAAGGCGATCTTTATGGCATGCCGCTTTCGGTGGCGTTGGTGGAATACCTGCGCCCGGAAGAGAAATTCGACAGCCTCGAAGCCCTCAGCCGCCAGATCGAGGAAGATTGCACCCGCGCGCGCGAGATCCTGGCCGATGTCTGATCGCCGCGCCTCGAAAGCCCCCCACGCCCTGCGCGCCCGCTTCTGGGAGCGCTACCGCCTGGAAGAGCTCACCCCCGAGGAATGGGAAGCGCTCTGCGACGGCTGCGGCAAGTGCTGCCTCAACAAGCTTGAGGATGCCGAAACCGGCGAGATCGCTTTCACCCGCGTCGCCTGCCGGCTGTTTGACGACGAAACCTGCCGCTGCGCGCAATACGAGATCCGCAAGGAGATCGTGCCCGAATGCGTGGTGCTGACGCCCGAAAACATCGCCACCAGCGCCCACTGGATGCCCGCCACCTGCGCCTACAAGCGCCTCTATCAGGGCCGCCCCCTGCCCGATTGGCACCCGCTTCTCACGGGGCGGGCCGAAAGCGTCCATCAAGCCGGGCAAAGCCTGCGCGGGCGCACCGTGCCCGAATTCGAGGTGGCGGAAGAGGAATGGGAAGATCACATCATAGAGGAAGATATCTGATGTTTTTTGCCTCCGACAACACAGGCCCCGCCCACCCGAAGGTGATGGAAGCGCTCCTGAGGGCCAATGAGGGCTATGCCACGCCCTACGGCGATGACGATCTCATGGCCGCCCTCACCGCCCGTATCCGTGAGGTGTTCGAAGCGCCCGAAGCGGTGGTGCATATGGTCGCCACCGGCACCGCCGCCAATTCCCTGATCCTCGCCACCCTCGCCGAGCCCTGGCAGACGATCTTCTGCACCCCCGAGGCCCATATCCATGAAGATGAGTGCAACGCCCCCGAGTTCTTCACCGGCGGCGCCAAGCTCACGCTGGTGGAAAGCCGGGATGCGAAGATGCGGCCCGGGGCGCTCGCACGCACGATCGATGCCGAGGAGACCCGCGGCGTGCACGGCCCCCAGCGCGGCCCCGTCTCGATCACCAACGTGACCGAGCGCGGCACGCTCTACAGCGCGGGCGAGATCGCCCGCATCGGCGAAATCGCCGGGAACTACGGCCTGCCTCTCCACCTCGATGGCGCGCGTTTTGCCAATGCGCTCGTCCGTCTGGGCTGCACCCCGGCCGAACTCACCTGGAAGGCCGGCGTCGATGCCATCAGCTTCGGCGGCACGAAAAACGGCCTCCTCGGGGCCGAGGCGGTGATTTTCTTCGATCCCGCGCATGACTGGGAGTTTCAGCTGCGGCGCAAGCGCGCCGGTCATCTCCCCTCGAAGAACCGCTACCTCGCCGCGCAGATGCTCGCCCATCTCGAAGATGATCTCTGGCTCCAATGCGCCCGCATGGCCAACGAGGCCGCGGCGCGCCTCGCCCGGGGCCTCAAACAGATCGAAACCGTCTCGCTCCTGTTCGAGCCCGAGGCCAACATGATCTTCGCCACCTTCCCCCGCGCCGCGCACAAGCGGCTGCACGAAGCCGGGGCGAAATATTATGTCTGGGAAGGCGATCTCGAAGGCGATGACCCGGACGAACCGCTGACCGCGCGCCTCGTGTGCGATTGGTCCGCCACCGATGAAAACATCTCGCGGTTTCTCTCCGTCATCCGCGCGTCCTGATCCCTGCCCTCATCACTGGTCGATAAATATCCCCTGGGGCGCGGGGCGGAGGGCGGAAACAAATCGGGCGGACCCCGCTCCATGCCCTCAAACTCTGATGAACGTCCGTATTTCCCACGCCGCCTCCGGCGCATGGGTGATGGGCAGCATATGCCCGGCCCCTTTGATGACGCGCCGGCGCATCCGCGGCATTCGCGCTTCCAGCGCCGCACCGATCTCGCCGATCACGGGCGGCGATCTCTCCCCCTCAAGAAAGAGCACCGGGCATTGCAACGCCTCGAGGCGCCCCGGCGCGAGCAGGCCGGCGGCATCCTCGTAGAGCACGGCCCGCGTGGCGGGGATGAGCCCGATCCGGGCGATCATGTATTCCCTTTGCGCTTCCGGCAGCGCCTCCCAGGGCTGGCCGCCCCCCCAGCGGCCTGTGAAGGCACGGGCAGCGGCCACGTGATCCCCCCGCTCCATCGCCTCCACGAAGGGGCGCATGGCAGTTTCTTCCTCATCGAATCCCGCCGTTCCTCGCGCGGCGGCAAAGAGCACCGGCTCGATCAGCACGAGGCTTTTCACGCATTCCGGCCGCTCCAGCGCCAGCCTGAGGGCGATCGTCGCCCCGAGGGAATGGCCGATCACATGGCGCGGCGTTGCGCAGAATTGCGCGGCGTTGGCGGTGGCAAGCGCATGATAATCCCTTTCGCCATTCCAGCTTGCGCTTCTCCCGTGGCCAGGCAGATCGAAGGCGGTCATATGCAGATCCCGGCCAAGATGCTCCGCGACGCCGGCCCAGGCGCGGCCGCTCGAAAGCGCACAATGGATCATCAGCGCTTCCGGCCTGCCCGCTTCTCCCCATTCATGCCAATGCACGTGATGCACGGCCCCGGCCTCGCCCGGCATTCAGAGCGCACCGGAAAGATGGAGATCGAGATCTTCGAGCCGATCCTGCCCCCAGAACCGCGCATCATCCCCGGTGATGTAGAACGGCGCGCCAAAAGCCCCGGCCGCCACCGCATCCTCGAGGTTGCGGGCATAGGTTTCGGCCCCCGCGAGGAGCCCGCTCTCGGCCAGCGCCGGATCGAAACCGGCGGCCGCCAGGCATTCCCGCACAACCTCATCTTCCGCGATGTTCTTCTCTTCGGCCCAGACGGCGCGGCAGAAGCCGTGCACCAGCGCCCCGAGATCGCCCCCGCCACCTGCGGCCTGTGCCGCGATGATGGCATAGGCGCTCGGGGCGGGATTGGTCGGCCAGTAGGCAGGTGCGGAATTGAGCGGCAACTCCGCCCGCTTCGCCCGCCGCGCCAGATCCTGAACCCGGTATTGCTGGCGCGCGGGATGGCGCTCGCGCGGCGCGACACCGCCGGTGCGGGCAAAAAGCGCCAGCACATCCACCGGCTTGTAGTTGATTTCCGCCCCGTGGCGCGCGGCGATTTCCTCCAGCCGGGTTCCGGCCAGATAGGTATAGGGCGATAGGGTGCTGAAATAATAATCGATCCGGGGCATTTTCTCTTTCCTGCGCATCTGATTTCTTTGCTTCATGCTAGAGGGGTGCTAAGCGGTGTCAACGACACGATTCCGTCATCAAGCTGCCAGCCGGAGACCTGCCGCCATGCAATTCACCTCGGAACCGAAGCTCATCTCGGGCACCGCCAACCTGCCGCTTGCGAAATCCGTGGCGCGGCGGATGTCGATGCACCGGGGAATGAACATCTCGCTCGTGGATGCACGGGTGGAGCGGTTCAACGATCAGGAAATCTTCGTCGAGGTTTACGAAAACGTGCGCGGCGAGGACATGTTCATCATCCAGCCCACCTCGCGCCCGGCGAATGACAATCTGATGGAGCTGCTGATCATCACCGATGCGCTGCGCCGCTCCTCGGCTGCGCGCATCACCGCCGTCATTCCCTATTTCGGCTATGCCCGCCAGGATCGCCGCACCAAGGCGCGCACGCCGATTTCGGCGAAGCTGGTGGCCAATCTCATTACCGAGGCCGGGGTCGAGCGGGTGCTGACGATGGATCTGCACGCGGCCCAGATCCAGGGCTTCTTCGATATCCCGGTGGACAACCTCTACGCCTCCCCCATATTCGCCCTCGACATCGCCCATCATTTCCGCGGCAGCATGGAGGAAATCACCGTGGTTTCGCCCGATGTGGGCGGCGTGCAGCGCGCGCGCGAACTGGCCAAGCGCATCGGCGCACGGCTCGCGATCGTGGACAAGCGCCGCTCCAAGCCCGGCGAGATCGAGGGGATGACGGTGATCGGCGACGTGACCGGGCAGAAATGCCTGATCGTGGACGATATATGCGATACCGCCGGCACGCTGTGCAAGGCGGCGGAGGTAATCATGGAAGCCGGCGCGAGCGAAGTGCACGCCTATATCACCCATGGCGTGCTTTCCGGGCCGGCGGTGGAGCGGATCGGCAAATCGGTGATGAAAAGCCTCGTCATCACCGATACGATCGAGCCCACGGAGGCGGTGAAAGCGGCGGATAACATCCGTATCGTACCCACCGCTCCGATGTTTGCCCAGGCGATCCTCAACATCTGGAACGGCACATCCGTTTCCTCGCTGTTCGACGTGCAGACCCTGGAGCCGATCTACGAGGGATATTATTCGCACGATTGATCCCGCCGCTCTGTGCGCCGGAGCGAAGGCGCCTGCGGCACGGGCAGATGCCTCCGGCGGGGATATTTAAGGGACCAGTGATGGGGAGAGGCTTGCCGGGCGCGGGGCCCGCGCGTGATCTAGCGGTTGGTGCATGTGAAAAGGCCCTGCCGAGGGCAGGGCCTTTTGATCATGCGAAAGCTTGGGCGAAAGCCTCCCGGGCGTGCGCCTATTCCATCATCTCGATGAAATGCACCAGCTCTTCCACGAATTTCTCGGCCGTCAGGCGCTCTTCCTCGCTGGCGGCGGCGGCGCGGGCGCGGGCTTCCTCGAGGAGCCTTTCAAGATCCGAGCGCTTCATTTCGCTGCGCGGGAAGGATTGTTCGGCAACGATCATCACCGAATCCGAGGAAATCTCGGCAATTCCCTGGGTGACGATGAATTCCTCTTCTCCGCTCTCGCCGCTGGCACGAACGATACCGGGGCGCAGGGTGGTGATGACCGGCGCGTGGCCGGGCATCACCGTCATCTCGCCCTCGGAGCCCGGCACCTGAACCGCGCGCGCGGCGAAGGATGCGAGGCGTTTTTCCGGGCTCACCAGATCGAACTGCATTGTTTCAGCCATCAGGCCCTCCTCAGGCGGCTTCGGCCGCCAGTTTCTCGGCCTTGGCGATCACGTCATCAATGCCGCCGACCATGTAGAAGGCCGCTTCTGGCAGGTGATCGTATTCACCGGCCACCACCGCCTTGAAGGATTTGATCGTTTCCTCGAGCGGCACCTGAACGCCGTCAGCGCCGGTAAAGACCTTGGCCACGTCGAAGGGCTGGCTGAGGAAGCGCTGGATCTTGCGGGCGCGGGCCACGGTGAGCTTGTCTTCTTCCGAAAGCTCGTCCATGCCGAGGATGGCGATGATGTCCTGAAGGGCCTTGTAGCGTTGCAGGACCTCCTGCACCTGGCGCGCCACCTGATAGTGCTCCTCGCCCACGATCAGCGGATCGAGGATGCGCGAGGTGGAATCGAGCGGATCCACGGCCGGGTAGATGCCGAGCTCGGAGATCGCGCGCGAAAGCACGGTGGTGGCATCGAGGTGGGCGAAGGTGGTGGCGGGCGCCGGATCGGTGAGGTCGTCCGCCGGCACGTAGATCGCCTGCACCGAGGTGATGGCGCCGGCCTTTGTCGAGGTGATGCGTTCCTCGAGCTGGCCGAGGTCGGTGGCGAGCGTCGGCTGGTAGCCCACCGCCGAGGGGATGCGCCCGAGAAGCGCCGACACCTCGGAGCCCGCCTGGGTGAAGCGGAAGATGTTATCGACGAAGAAGAGAACGTCGGTGCCCGATTCATCGCGGAACTGCTCGGCGAGCGTAAGGCCGGTGAGCGCCACGCGGGCGCGTGCCCCCGGAGGCTCGTTCATCTGGCCATAGACGAGCGCCACCTGGCTTTCCTCGAGATTGTCGGGCTTGATGACGCCGGATTCGATCATCTCGTAGTAGAGATCGTTGCCCTCGCGGGTGCGTTCGCCGACGCCGGCAAACACCGAATAGCCCGAGTGCACCTTGGCGATGTTGTTGATCAGCTCCATGATGAGCACCGTCTTGCCCACGCCGGCGCCGCCGAAGAGGCCCACCTTGCCGCCCTTCGAGTAGGGGGCGAGCAAATCGATCACCTTGATGCCGGTGACGAGGATTTCCGTTTCCGTGGCCTGCTCCTCGAAATCGGGCGCGGGCTGGTGGATGGAGCGGGTTTCCTTGGCCTTCACGGGGCCTTTTTCGTCCACCGGCTCGCCGATCACGTTGAGGATCCGGCCAAGCGTGGGCTTGCCCACCGGCACCGAGATCGGCTTGCCGGTATCGCGCACCTCATCACCGCGCACGAGGCCCTCGGTGGAATCCATGGCGATGGTGCGCACCACGCCTTCGCCCAGGTGCTGGGCCACCTCGAGAACGAGCTTCTTGCCGTTGTTCTCGGTTTCAAGGGCGTTCAGGATGTGGGGCAATTCGCCCTCGAACTGAACGTCGACAACAGCACCAATCACCTGGGTGATCTTGCCGGTTGCTTTCGCTTTTGCCATTTCGTTTCTCCGCGTTCCGTTCCTAGAGTGCCTCGGCACCCGCAATGATTTCGATGAGCTCGGTGGTGATCGCCGCCTGACGCGAGCGGTTGTACTGGATCGTCAGCTTGTCGATCATCTCGCCGGCATTTCTCGTGGCGTTGTCCATGGCCGACATGCGCGCCCCCTGCTCGGAGGCCGCGTTTTCCAGAAGCGCCGAGAAAAGCTGGGTCGCGACGGCGCGCGGCAGCAGCTCGGTCAGGATTTCCTCTTCGCCCGGCTCGAACTCATAGACGACCTTGCCGCTCTCCTCTTCGCCCGCTTCGGCCTCGGCAGGGGCAACGGGGATGATCTGCGCCTCTGTCGGCACCTGGCTGATCACGCTTTCGAAACGGCTGAAGAAGATCGTGGCCACATCGAACTCGCCGGCCTCATAGCGGGCCAGGAGATCACGGGCGATGGCGGTGGCGTTTTCATAGCCCACGCGCTTCACATCCGAAAGATCCACATGGCCGACCATCAGATCCTCGAACTCGCGCTTCATCTGATCGCGGCCCTTGCGGCCCACGGTCAGTATCTTCACCGTCTTGCCGAGCGCCTGGAGATCCTCGATCTTCTGGCGCGCGAGCTTGACGATCGAGCTGTTGAAGCCGCCGCACAGCCCGCGCTCGGCCGTCATCACCACCAGAAGGTGGGTCTGATCGGAGCCGGTGCCGGCCAGGAGCTTCGGCCCCTCGCCATCCGCGGCCGCGGCGGCGAGGCTCCTCATCACCTTGTTCATGCCTTCGCTGTAGGGGCGCCCTGCTTCGGCCGCCTCCTGCGCGCGGCGCAGCTTCGCCGCCGCCACCATCTGCATGGCCTTGGTGATCTTGCGAGTGTTCTTGACACTCTCGATCCTGTTTTTCAGGTCCTTGAGGCTTGGCATCTGTCCAATCCCTCTCCTTGGGCCACGTCAGTTCATGCGAAGGTTTCGGCGAATTCCTCGATGGCCGCCCGGATCTTTTCCTCGAGCTCGCCCTTCACCGCGCGATCGTTGTTGGTGATGTCATCGAGAAGATCCCTGTGCTTCTGGCGCAGGTGGGTGAGCAGGCCGGCTTCGAAGCGGGTCACGTCCTTCACGTCGATCGGATCGAGGTAGCCGTTGGTGCCGGCGTAGATCACGCAGACGATCTCGGCATTGGTGAGGGGCGAATACTGCGGCTGCTTCATCAGCTCGGTGAGGCGGGCGCCACGGTTGAGCAGCGCCTGGGTCGCGGCATCGAGATCGGAGCCGAACTGCGCGAATGCCGCCATCTCGCGGTATTGCGCCAGTTCGAGCTTCACCTTGCCCGCGACCGATTTCATCGCCTTCGTCTGCGCCGCCGAACCCACGCGCGAAACCGAAAGGCCGGTGTTCACGGCGGGGCGGATGCCCTGGTAGAAAAGCTCGGTTTCGAGGAAGATCTGGCCGTCGGTGATCGAGATCACGTTGGTCGGGATATAGGCCGAAACGTCGCCGGCCTGGGTTTCCACGATCGGCAGGGCCGTGAGCGAGCCTGCGCCGTAATCCTCGTTGAGCTTGCAGGAGCGCTCGAGCAGGCGGGAGTGCAGGTAGAACACGTCACCCGGATAGGCTTCACGCCCCGGCGGACGACGCAGCAGGAGCGACATCTGGCGATAGGCCACGGCCTGCTTGGAGAGATCGTCATAGACGATCAGTGCATGGCGGCCGTTGTCACGGAAATATTCGCCCATCGCGGTGGCCGAATAGGGCGCGAGATACTGGAGCGGCGCAGGCTCGGAGGCGGTAGCCGCAACCACGATGGAATATTCCATCGCGCCGGTTTCCTCGAGCTTCTTCACCAGCTGCGCCACGGTGGAGCGCTTCTGCCCCACGGCGACATAGACGCAGTAGAGCTTCTTGCTCTCGTCATCGCCGGCGGCTTCGTTGTAGACCTTCTGGTTCAGCATCGCATCGAGCGCAACGGCCGTCTTGCCGGTCTGGCGGTCGCCGATGATGAGCTCGCGCTGGCCGCGGCCGATCGGGATCATGGCGTCCACCGATTTCAGCCCCGTCAGCATCGGCTCATGCACCGATTTGCGCGGGATGATGCCCGGCGCCTTCACGTCGGCGATGCGGGTTTCCTTCGTCTTGATCGGGCCCTTGCCGTCGATCGGGTTGCCGAGGCCATCGACGACGCGCCCGAGCAAGGCATCGCCCACCGGCACCTCCACGATCGATTTGGTGCGCTTCACCACATCGCCTTCGCTGATGTCCTGGTCGGAGCCGAAGATCACGATACCGACGTTATCGGCCTCGAGGTTCAGCGCCATGCCGTGGATGCCGCCGGGAAACTCGACCATCTCGCCGGCCTGGATGTTGTCGAGGCCGTAAACGCGCGCGATGCCGTCGCCCACGCTCAGCACACGCCCCACTTCCGCCACTTCGGCCTCCTTGCCAAAGTTCTTGATCTGCTCCTTCAGGACAGCAGATATCTCGGCTGCTTGGATCCCCATTTATCCGACCTCTTTCATTGCATTCTGGAGGGAGTCGAGCTTCGAGGCGATCGTGGTGTCGATCATCTTCGAGCCCAGCTTGATGACGAGCCCGCCGATCAGATCCTGATCGACGGACATGTTGAGTTTCACGGTCTTGCCGGTGCTGGCCTTGAGCGCGCGTGCGAGCTTGTCGGCCTGGGTCTTGGTGAGCGCCTTGGCGGCGATCACTTCGGCGGTGATCTCGCCCTTGGCCTCGGCGATGGCCCTCTTCAGCGCATCGAGAAGCTGGGGCAGAAGATAGAGCCGCCCCTTCTGCGCCATGAGCGCCAGCGTATTCTTCATGATGTCGGTGAGGCCGAGCTTGCCGGCCACCGCCAGCATCGCCTTTTCCTGATCCTCGCGCGAATGGATCGGCGAGGCGATCAGCTCCCGCAGATCCGCGCTTTCCCGAAGCGCGGCCTCGAGCGCCGCGATATCGCCTTCCAGCGCCTTCAGCTTCTTGCCTTCAACGGCAAGATCGAAAACCGCCTTGGCGTAGCGTGCGGCGATGCCGCTTGAGATCGAAGCTGGTTCTGACACGTCCACCCTTTCGATTTCCTGCCGCCCGCCTGCGCTTCGGGGTGCTCCCGAAGCCTGCGGGCAATCAAAAATGCACACGCGAGCGCGCATGCAGCAAAATCGCAGGCGGTGTAGCAGAGGAAATCCGGGCTCGCAACAGTCGAGGCGCAGTTTCTCCGGAACGGCGCGCCTTATTTTACTGGGCCTTGCAAGGAGTGCGACCGAATGCACCCCGAAAAGTCATCCGCCGCACTGGCGCGGCCTCACGATTTCGTGATTCCCCGCCCCGTTCCCCTGCCCGGAGATTCGCCCCGCGCAGTGCCCATCGGGGCCGGCCATCCTCATGCCGGGCGCGCGCCGGGAGCCTTCACCCCTTCCAGCACCCTGAGCGGGAGACGCACCCTTTCGGGCAATCCCGGCCGGCGGGGTGCCGGCACCTGCTTGCTCGCCTCGACGATCAGCACCCCGCCCGCGATATAGGAGGGCAGCCGCCGCCCGGCATTTTCCCAGAACCCGCTGCTGCGCAGCCAGAAACGGCGCTCGCTGGGCGGAAAGAACAGCGCCGAGCGGTGATGCTCGGGCACGAAGCCGAAATCCCTGAGCAGGCTTTCGAGCTGCAGGAGCGAGTAGGGCCGCCCGTAGCCGAAGGGCGTGCGGTCGCGCCGCGCCCAGAGGCCGGCGCGGTTGGGCACGATGAAGATCGCCCGCCCGCCCCCCTGCAGGATCCGGTAGCTTTCCTCGAGCAGGGCGGCAGGGTGTTCGCTGGCTTCGAGGCCGTGCAGAATCACCAGCCTGTCGATCGATTCATTGGCGAGCGGCCAGAGGGCTTCCTCGCACAGAAGCGAAACATTTGCCCGCCCCGCCGGCCAGGGCAGCACGCCCTGGGGCCCGGGCATCATGTTGATCACCCGCCCGGCCTCTTCGAGATAGGGGCCAAGCAGGGGCGTGGCGTAGCCATAGCCCGCCACCGCCTCGCCCCGGCAGCGCCCGACGGGCCACAGATCGCACAGCTGACGGCGCAGCGCCCTTCGCGCCGCACGCCCGAGCGCGGTGCGATCGTAGAAGTTTTTCATATCGCGCACGTCAAGGTGCATTGCGACTCCCGCCCTGATCGGCCACAATTCCCATGTCTGCCGACAATACCCCAGCCCCGAGCGGAAACCACGGGAGAATTGCCATGCCCGCCGAAATTCTCACCATCCCATGCCTTGCCGACAACTACGCCTATCTCCTCCATGATCCCGAAACCGGCGAGACGGCCCTGGTGGACGCCCCGGAATCAGGGCCGGTCCTCGCCGCGCTCGGGGAGCGTGGCTGGCGCCTCGGCCAGATCTTCCTCACCCATCACCATTGGGATCATGTGGATGGTGTGGAGGCGCTTCGCAAGGCCACCGGCGCGCGGGTTCTGGGCGCGGCGGCCGATGCCCACCGCCTGCCGCCCCTCGATCAGGCGCTGCAGCCGGGCGACGGTGTGGCGCTGGGCGGCGAGAAGGGCGTGGTGATCGACGTGCCGGGCCACACGATCGGCCACATCGCCTTCCATTTCCCCGAAACCGGCGCCGCTTTCACCGCCGACAGCCTGATGGCGCTCGGCTGCGGGCGGCTTTTCGAAGGCACGCCTGCGCAGATGTGGGAGAGCCTCGGCAGGCTCGCGGCGCTTCCCGAAGATACGCTTGTCTGCTCGGGGCATGAATATACGGAGTCCAATGCCCGTTTTGCGCTCACGATCGAGCCCGAAAACCCCGCCCTTCAGGCCCGCGCCCGGGAAATCGGCGAAAGGCGCGCGCAGGGGCTGCCCACCGTGCCCTCCCGCCTCGGCGAGGAACTGGCCACCAACCCCTTCCTGCGCGCCGGGGAGCCGGCGATCAGGGCCCGGCTCGGAATGGAAAACGCCACGGATGTGGAGGTTTTCGCCGAAATCCGGCGCCGGAAGGACAGTTTCTGAGCTTTCCGGCCGCCTTCCGGCCTTTCCCCACTCCGGGGCGAAAACACTGCCCGAAAGCCGGCATGTTTCACGCACTGCCCGAAAATGTGAGGGCAATTGAGAAGAAAACACTTGAAGATGGGCGCGGAACACCGAACTTTAATGATATGCAGGCAAGGTCGGGCAAGGGGATGCCCCTGCCCGCCGGATCTGCCCGCAGGATCGAAAGAAAGGATCATTCAAGGTGCCGTCGTTCTCGAACACGCTCGAACAAGCCATCCACGCCGCCCTCGCGATCGCCAATTCGCGCCGTCACGAGCTGGCCACGCTGGAGCATCTCCTGCTCGCCCTGATCGACGAGCCCGATGCCGCCCGCGTGATGCGGGCCTGTGCCGTCGATCTCGAAAAGCTGCGCGAGAGGCTCAACACCTTCATCGAGGAAGAGCTTTCCACCCTTGAAACCACCGTCGAGGGCAGCGAGGCCGTGCCCACCGCCGCCTTCCAGCGGGTGATCCAGCGCGCCGCGATCCATGTCCAGAGTTCGGGGCGCACGGAGGTGACGGGCGCCAATGTGCTGGTGGCGATCTTCGCCGAGCGCGAATCCAACGCCGCCTATTTCCTCCAGGAACAGGACATGACCCGCTATGACGCGGTGAATTTCATCGCTCATGGCGTGGCCAAGGATCCGAGCTTCGGCGAAAGCCGCCCGGTGCAGGGGGCCGAGGATTATACGGAGGAGGCGCAGCCGGCTGTCGAAGAAGGCAAGGAAACGGCGCTTTCGAAATATTGCGTCGATCTCAATGCAAAAGCGCGCGAGGGGGATGTGGATCCGCTGATCGGGCGCGAGCACGAGGTGGAGCGCTGCATCCAGGTGCTGTGCCGCCGGCGCAAGAACAATCCGCTTCTCGTGGGCGATCCCGGCGTCGGCAAGACGGCGATCGCCGAAGGGCTGGCGCGCAAGATCGTGAAGGGCCAGACCCCGGAAGTGCTCTCGAAGGCCACGATTTTCTCGCTCGATCTCGGTGCGCTCCTTGCCGGCACCCGCTATCGCGGCGATTTCGAGGAGCGGCTGAAGGCGGTGATGAAGGAGCTCGAGGATCACCCCGATGCGGTGCTATTCATCGACGAGATCCACACCGTGATCGGCGCCGGCGCCACCTCGGGCGGCGCGATGGACGCCTCCAACCTGCTGAAGCCCGCGCTTCAATCGGGCAAGCTCAGGTGCATGGGCTCCACCACCTACAAGGAATTCCGCCAGCATTTCGAGAAGGACCGCGCCCTTTCCCGCCGCTTCCAGAAGATCGACGTGAACGAACCTTCGGTGGAAGACAGCGTGAAGATCCTGAAAGGGCTGAAACCCTATTTCGAAAAGCATCACGGCATCCGCTACACCAGCGATGCGCTGAAGGCGGCGGTGGAGCTTTCGGCGCGCTACATCTCCGATCGCAAGCTCCCCGACAAGGCGATCGACGTGATCGACGAGGCCGGCGCCGCCCAGCACCTCTTGGCCGACAGCAAGAAACGCAAGACGATCGGCGTGCGCGAGATCGAGGCGGTCGTTTCCAAGATCGCGCGCATCCCGCCCAAGAACGTCTCCAAGGATGACGTGGAGGTGCTGAAGGATCTCGAGCGCTCGCTGAAGCGGGTGGTATTCGGCCAGGATCCGGCGATCGAGGCGCTCGCCTCGGCGATCAAGCTCGCGCGCGCGGGGCTGCGCGAGC
>JALVEX010000032.1 GCA_027030435.1 Paracoccaceae bacterium | reverse complement strand
CGCCACCGCCGAAACGGCCGGAAATCCGGCCCGACGAACCGGCCTATCTTCCGGGGGCTGCGCCGAGTTGGTGAGAAAGCGGATTCCGGGGCTCGAGGCGCGACGCTGCGCTCGGGTGACGCTGCCGATCCCCCTGTGCGAAAGCTGCGAAAGAGCCTGCCCCGCCGAAGCGATCGGCCTGCCGCGCGGTGGCGCGCCCCGGATCGACCCGGCCCGGTGCTCCGGCTGCGGCGCCTGCGTTGCGGCCTGTCCGGAACAGGCGTTCGTATCGCCCGTGCCGCCGCCGGAGCCCGGAGAGCACACATGGCCGCTCAGCTGTGCCGGGGTGGCTGGCGGCGGCGATTATTGCCTGAACGCGATCTCGCTGGCCGAACTGGCCCTTGCCGCAGGCGTCGGGGTGCGCCGGATCGAGGTGGCACAATTCGATTGCGCCGGCTGCGAGAGAAAAGGCGCGCCGCCATTCACCGAGACCCTTGCACGGTTCAACGCATTGGCACGCACGCGCGGGCTGCGGCCGCTCGAACTGGTGCGCCGCCCCCGGCGCAAACCCGGCCTGTTCAGCCGGCTCGCCGCTCCCGCGCCGCCCGATGCGGGCCGCAGGGCGCTGTTTCACCAGGGCGCTGGAGATCCGGGGCAGGAACGCGCCGATGCCCTGCGCAGATTTCTGGGCACCCGGCGAAAGGGCGCACGGCCGCATTTCCCCTTCGCGCCCGAAATTGATCCGGCTCGCTGCAGCGGATGCGATGCCTGCGTTCGGGGCTGTCCGAGCGAAGCGCTGCGCCTTGGCGAGGGCGAGCAGCCGGCCTATGAGATCGACGCTTCCCGCTGCACGGGATGCGGCTGGTGCCTGGCCCTGTGCGAGGACGACGCCATCGCCATCGGCATCGATGCGCCGGCCGGCGGGCCTGTCGCGCTCGAGCCGTTTCGCTGCAGCGCATGCAAGGCGCCGGCCCACCGTCCGGCGCGCGGCGGCGAAGAGGCGTGGGAGCTTTGCAATATCTGCGAAAAGCGGCAATACTCGCGCCCGGATATCCTGGTGCTTTGATGCCTCTTCGCCTGATACGCAGAATTCGGACTTTCCTCGGCAAGAGCCTGCAACGGCGCCTGATCGCGGTAAGTGCGCTCTATCTGTTTCTCGCCTCTCTCGCCTTCATGGCCATACTCCTCCTGCTGCATACGCAAATGCTGCTCGGCGAGAACGAACGCGCCTCGCTGGCCCTGAACAAATCGCTGCAGATCGCGCTGGAAAACGCCATGCTGAAGCGCGATCTCGAAGGCCTCACCCGCATCGTTGACAGGCTCGGCGCGCAGCCGGGCATTGACGGGGTGATGATCCTCTCGCCCGGCGGCGAAGTGAGATTTTCGGATCGGCATGATCGGATCGGCCGGCATGTGGATGACCCGGGCATCGCAAGGGCGCTGGCCTCGGGAACCGCGATCGCGGCCTTCCGGCGCAGCCCGGGCCGCGCGGATGTGCTGCGCAGCATCAATCCGGTCCACAACCGGGATGCCTGCAGGGCATGCCACGGCGACCCGGCCGCACATCCGGTGAATGGCCTCCTTGTGGTGGATTTTCGCGCCGCTCCGGTGATGGCCCAGGCCCTGCGCGGCACCGTGATCCTTATCGGCATGGGGGCTGTGGTGATGGTGCTTCTGGGGCTTGCGCTCTGGAGGGCGACCCGCCGGCTGGTGCTCGACCGGCTCGAGCCGCTGGCGGAAGGGGTTCGGGCCGTCGGCGGGGGCGATACATCCGCCCGCGTCGAGCCTGTCGGCGAAGACGAGATCGCCGCTCTCGGCGAGGGGTTCAATACCATGGCCGCGCGGCTCGAAGCGGCGGACGAGGCCCTGCGCCTTGCACGCGATGCGCTGGACGCGATCCTTGCCGCCGCGCCGGACGGCATCCGGGTGATTGACGCGAATTTCCGGGTGCGCCACGCCAATGCCGCCCATCTCGAACAGCTTGGCATGCCGCGATCGGCTGTCATCGGCCAGCCCTGCTACCGGCTGACCCATGGCCGCGAAAGCCCCTGCCCGCCCACCCTGCAGACCTGCCCGGTGGTGCGGATCCTACGGGAGGGGGTGCAGAGCCTGCGATACACCGACCGCCACCGGCGGGCAGACGGCCGGTTCATCAATGTGGAGGTGACGGCCGCACCGATCCGCCTGCCTGTCGGTCACGAGGTTGCCGATTGCGTGGTCGAGGTGATCCGCGATCTCGGCCGCGAGGTGGAACTTTCACATCAGCAGCGCCTCGGCGAGATCGCGCTCCTGGCCAATGGCGTCGCGCATGAAATCAACACCCCGCTTTCCTCGATCCTGCTGGCGCTCGACACGATCCGCGAAGCCCTGCCAGAAACCGGCGAGGCGCGCGCTTTCGCTGATCTGATCGAGCGCGAAATCCAGACCTGCATGGATGTCACCGAAAGCCTGATGCGGCTTTCCCTGCCCGCTTCGGGCAGCGCCGAAGCGGTGGATCTGGTGGAGGTCGTGCGCGATATTCTCCGGCTGGTGCGGCCCAATCTCGAACAGGCCGGTATCCGCGCCCGGATCGATGCGCCCGAACGGCTTGTCATCGAAGCGGCTGACAGCGACATGCGGATCCTGGTGCTGAATCTGGTCGTAAACGCCATTCACGCGATGGCGGAGGGAGGGCGGCTGGAGATCGAGATCTGCTCTGCCCCGGGCGGGGCGCGGCTGACGGTCGCCGATACCGGAGTCGGCATCGCGGCGAAGGATCTCGGGGCGATTTTCCTGCCGTTCTGGACCCGGCGCGCCGACGGCACGCCCGGGCGCGGCCTGGGGCTTGCCATATGCCAGCAGGTGGTCGAGCGTCTTGGGGGGCGAATCGAGGTCCGCTCCGAGCCGGGCAAGGGCAGCGCCTTCGTGGTGCATCTGCCCGACAGGCAGCAGACGGAAGCGGCGGATGATGCAGCGGGTGGCCAAGATGGCGGATGAGCGGGAAATGGCGGAACGACAGACGATCCTTGTGGTCGATGATGATGCCACGCTGCGCCGGCTGTTGTCGCGCCAGATCGAGCGCCTCGGTTTCCGGACCCGAGGGGCCGGGACGCTCGGCGAAACGCTGAAGCTCCTGGAAACCGACCCGCCGGACTTGATCCTGCTCGATCAGAACCTGCCGGACGCCAAGGGGACGGAACACCTGCCGGAACTGACCAGAGGCTGCCCCGTGATGGTGCTCACGGCCTATGGATCCGTGGAACAGGCGGTTCATGCCATCAAGGCCGGGGCGGCGGATTACCTGACCAAGCCGATCTCGCCCAGGATGCTTGAACTGGCGATCGAACGGGTGTTCGCGGCGGCCAGGCTGCGCAACGAGGTCGGCCTTCTGCGCCGTGAAATGCGCAGCCATGTCACCACCGAGCTTGTCGGCAGCTCGCCGCAGATGGAGAAGTTGCGCAAACGCGCGCAGGTGCTTGCCGAAACCGATACCCCGGTGATCATCACCGGTGAGCCGGGTGTCGGCAAGCGGACGCTGGCACGCTTCATCCATGCCGCCGGGCCGCGGGCCGAGGCAAGCTTCGCCGAGTTGCAATGCGCACGCCTCGACGGCTCAAATCTGCTTGACGAACTCTTCGGGGCCGCCGAGCCGGGGCTGCTGGAACTTTCGCGCGGCGGAACGCTGTTCCTCTCCGATATCGGCCGAATGCCGCAGGTGGTGCAGCGCCGCCTTGCCGGAGCGCTCGAGACGGGAACGTTTTCGCGCCGCGGATCCGCGCGCGAGATCCCTGCGCAGGTGCGGGTGATCGCGGCGACCGACCAGAACATTTCCGATCTGCTGGCGCATGATGTTCTGGTGCCGGAGCTTTTCTACTTCCTGAGCGCCTTCACACTCGAAGTGCCGCCGCTGCGCGAGCGCCGCGGCGACATCCCCCAGCTGGCCGAGCATTTCCTCTCCAGGCGCCGCTTCGCCCTGGGGGAGGAAAAGGCATTTTCGCAAAAGACCATCGATCTTCTGCGGCAATGGGACTGGCCCGGCAACCTGCGCGAATTGCGCAATGTCGTCGAGCGCGGGGTGATTCTTTCCGGATCGAACAAGATGATCCTGCCGCGGCATGTGGAACTGGGCCAGCAGGTGAATGCCGGCCTTTCCCATGGCGAGCATTTGAACGTTGCCGATGAACCCAGCCTTGACCAGCTGCGCGATCGCTATCTCGAATATCTGCTCTGCCGTCACAAGAACAACCGCCGCGAAGTCGCCAGAATTCTGGGGATCAGCGAACGCAGCCTCTACCGGATTCTGTCGCAACACCGCGCGCCCCCATCCCATCCCTGAAGGGCGCCGCCCGGAAGATGCATGCCCGCGGGCGCGAGATCGAAAACCGGCGGAATGAAACAAGCCCCGGACAAGCCCTGGCATAGGCCGCTGGCTGGCGGAGGAAACGGAGCCCCTCGGGCTGTGTGGCCGGTCATGTGATTTCCTTCTGCGCCTCTTTCTTCTGACGAGATGACGAGGGCGCCGAAAAATCCCCGCCGTTGATGCCGGCGGCAAGGGAAGATATGCCTCCGGCGGGGATATTTATCGACCAGTGATGAAGGCGAAACGGATCATGCCGCACCATCGCGCAGCTTGCGCCGCATGATCTTGCCGGTGGCCGTCATGGGCAGGCTTTCGGCCCAGACGATCCGGCGCGGGGCCACATGGGGCGAAACCTTCTCGCGCACCCTTGCCACCAGCGCCTCTGCCAGCGCCTCGCTCCCCCCGACGCCCTCGCGCAGCACCACATGCGCCTCGACCACCTCGGTGCGCAGAGGGTCCGGCACGCCGATGGCCGCCGCCATGACCACATCCTCGTGGCCGGTCAGGCAGTTCTCGATCTCGCTCGGCCCGATCCGGTAGCCGGCCGATGTGATGACGTCATCATCCCGGCTCACATAGGTGAAGAAGCCGCTGCCGTCATGGCTTCCGAGATCCCCGGTGCGCAGCCAGCCACCGGCGCATTTCGCCGCCGTCGCCTCCGGGCGGTTCCAGTATTCGAGCATCATCACCGGATCGGGCAGGCGCACAGCGATCTCGCCCACCTCCCCCGCGCCGAGCGCCCGGCCCTCGTGATCGATGATCGCCACCTCATGGCCAGGCACCGCGCGCCCCATCGCGCCTTCGGGTGTATCAAAGAGCGCATTGCACGATGAAATCACCAGATTGCATTCCGTCTGGCCGTAGATCTCGTTCACGCTTGCGCCCATATGCGCCCGCGCCCAGGCGCGCAGGCCTGCGCCGAGGCTTTCGCCGCCCGAGCTGATCGTGCGCACCGCCAGCCCTTCGGGCACCCGGGGCGCCGATTGCATCATGCGAAGCGCCGTCGGCGGCAGGAAGAGATTGCGCAGGCGGTGGCGGGCGATCAGGGCGAAGGCCGCTTCGGGATCGAACTTGCGCATCCGGTGACTGAGGAGCTCAACGCCGTGAAAGAGGCAGGGGAGCGCGAGATTCATCAGCCCGCCGATCCAAGCCCAGTCGGCCGGGGTCCAGCCGCTGTCGCCGGGGCGGGGAAAGAATTCGTGATGCAGCTCGATGGCCGGCAGATGCCCGAGCAGCACCCGGTGGCCGTGCAGCACCCCCTTGGGCGGTCCGGTG
>JALVEX010000031.1 GCA_027030435.1 Paracoccaceae bacterium | reverse complement strand
GGATCGGGTGGTGATTGGTATTGAAGCGGAAATCGCCGCGCACGGAGGCGAAATCGGCCGCTTCCAGCGCCTTGCGGAAGGCCTTGGTGTCGCTCACATCGGCCTTGTCCATCGCGCTCAGCAGCAGATTGGCCGCATCATAGCCCTGGCTGGCGTAGAGCGAGGGCAGGCGGCCGTATTCGGCCTGGAAGGCGGCGACGAACTCGCGGTTGGTCAGGTTGTCGAGATCCTTGTTCCACTGCGAGGTGTTCCTGACGCCGAGCGCCGCATCGCCCACCGCCTGCAGGATGTTCTGATCGAAGCTGAAGGCGGGGCCGACCATCGGCAGATCCACGCCCGCATCCCTGTATTGCTTCAGGAAGGCGATCCCCATGCCGCCGGGCAGGAAGAAGAACACGCTGTCGGCCCCGCTGGCGCGGATCTGGGCGATCTCGGAGGCGTAATCCTTCTGCCCGAGCCTGGTATAGATCTCGCCCGCGATCTCGCCCTTGTAGAAGCGCTTGAAGCCGGTGAGCGCATCCTTGCCGGCCGGATAGTTGGGGGCGAGGATAAAGGTTTTCCCGAAGCCCGCGTCATTGGCGTAGGCGCCGGCGGCCTCGTGGAGATTGTCGTTCTGCCAGGCAACGTTGAAATAGAGCGGATGGCAGCCCTTGCCGGCGAGCGCCGAGGGGCCGGCGTTGGGCGAGATGTAGAACCGGCCCTGCGCCGTGGCTGCGGGCACCACCGCCATCGCGAGGTTGGACCAGATGATCCCCGTCAGCACGTCCACCTTGTCCTGCTGGATCATGCGGTCGGCGAGCTGCACGGCGATGTCGGGCTTGCGCTGATCGTCCTCGATCACCACCTCCACATTCGCCGCGTCCGCCAGCTTCAGCGCCAGCAGGAAGCCATCGCGCACATCGATCCCGAGCCCCGCGCCGCCGCCCGAAAGCGTGGTGATCATGCCGACCTTGAGCTTCTCTTCCCCCGCGCCGGCCTTGCCTGCGCCAAGGGGCAGCGCGGCGATCAGCGCCACGGCCAGGCCTTTCGCGATTCTGTTCATCTTCTTCATCCTGTTCTCTCCCTCGCTGGACATTGCATGCTCCCTTTCCGGCAGGTTGCCCCTGTTTCACCCCGGTTTTCAACCGTTTTTGCCTCTGCGAACTGTTGTTTTCATCCCGCAGCCCGGCAAAAGCGCCCTCCGGGGCAGAATGCGTCATTGCCATGGGCGCCGCTTAGGCGTCATCTGCGGGGCAGGGAAACCCAAGGCCCGGACAAGGAACAGGCAGACGGCATGAGCGGACTACTCGCCCTTCTCGATGATGTTGCGGCGCTGGCCAAGGCGGCCGCGGCCTCGGTGGACGACATCGCCGCCCAATCGGCCAGCGCCGGGGGCAAGACAGCCCCGGTGCTGATCGACGATGCCGCCGTCACGCCGCAATACGTGGCGGGGATCGATCCGAAGCGCGAACTCTGGATCGTGTGGAAGATCGCCAGGGGATCACTCGTCAACAAGCTGGTGTTCCTGCTGCCGGTGGCGATCCTGCTTTCGGTCTTCGCGCCCTGGGCGATCACGCCGCTGTTGATGCTCGGCGGCGCCTATCTCGGCTACGAGGGGGCCGAGAAGATCTGGCATCTGATCGCCGGCGGGCATGGCGGCGGGCACGAGGCGGGGCATGACGCTGGGCATGGCGGGGAGAGCGGCCCGCAGGCGGGGCCGGCGGCGCGCGCCGCCACAGCTCCCGCCGCTGATCCCGCCCGCCTCGAGGAAGAGAAGGCCGCCGGCGCGATCAGGACGGATTTCATCCTCTCTGCCGAGATCATGACCATCACCCTCGCCGTGCTGCCCGCCGATCTGTGGTGGAAACAGGCGATCGTTCTGGCGATCGTCGGGATCGGCGTGACCATCGCCATCTATGGCGCGGTGGCGCTGATCGTGAAGGCGGATGACTTCGGCCTCTGGCTTGCCTGCAAGGGCCGCCTCGCCTTCACCCGCGCCATCGGGCGGGGGATCGTGAAGGCGATGCCCGTGGTGATGGACGTGCTCAGCACCGTGGGCACGGCGGCGATGCTGTGGGTGGGCGGCTCGATCATCGTTCACGGGCTCGAGGCGCTCGGCCTGCACGCGCCGGCCGAATATATCGCTCATGCGGCCGAAAGCTTGGCCCACATGCTGCCGGAAGGGCTCGCCGCCGCCGGGCTGTGGCTGGGCGAAGCCGTGCTGTTTGCCATCGTCGGGCTGGCGGTGGGGCTTGTTCTGCTGCCGCTGGTTTCCGGCGTCATCTCGCCGCTGTGGGCGGCGCTTTCCGGGCGGCGGGGCTGACGGGCCGGGGCTCTGTCGCCCTGGCCGGACGCGTGTAAAACCGCCCCCTCATGACGCTGCGAAAGGCGCCTCGCTGCCCGCTTCGCCGTTGCAGGGGGAGGCGAAAAAGGGCATATCTGGAATCGGGAGATCGGCAGGGGTGCGGTATTGCGGCTTTCCCAGGATGCAGGCTGTCGCGGAAACTGGTGCCATATGGATCGGACCGAACAGAAGAAGATTGCGCGCCAGTCGCTGCTGCTCGCGGGCCTGCCCGACGAGACGGCCGAAGAGCTGATCTCAAAGGGGCGCTGGCGCCATTTCGCGCGCGGCGAAACGATCTTCTTCCAGGGCGAGCGGGCCACCGCGATCCATATCGTGATCGACGGCTGGGTGAAGCTTTTCCGCATCTCGCCCAATGGCGCCGAGGCGATCGTGAACGTATTTACCCGCGGCTCGAGCTTCGGCGAGGCGATGGCCTTTCGCAAGCTCCCTTATCCCGTCTCGGCGGAAGCGGTGACGGAATGCGAGATCCTGCAGATCCCGAGCCGCGAATTCGTGGCGATGATGGAGCGCCGCCCCGAAATCTGCACCTCGATCCTGGCCGCCACATTCCAGCACCTGCACAGCCTCGTTTCCGATGTGGAGCACCTCAAGGCCCAGACCGGCGCGCAGCGGGTGGCGGAATTCCTGCTCGATCTCGCCGATTGCCCGAGCGGATCGTGCAAGGTGAACCTTCCCTATGACAAGGTGCTGATCGCCGGTCGGCTGGGGATGAAGCCCGAAAGCCTCTCGCGCGCCTTCTCCAAACTGAGGAAGCAGGGCGTGAAGGTGGGGCGCCATCACGCCGAGATCGAGGATGTAGAGCGGCTCGCGGCCTTTGCCGATCGCGATACGGCAAGTGCTTGGGGAAGCTGCGAGTGAGACGCCTTGCGGGATATGGCGAAGAGGGGGTGTCATGAAGAGGCTGGCGCGCGTTCTTGAAGCCATCGATGCGGCCAACGGCGCCGATCCGGAAATCACCCCCGAAGGCCCGGCGGCCCTGCTCTACGGCCGCCGCATGAGCGCGGAGCTGGCCCGCCTCTTTCCAGAGGCATCGCCGCTTCTGCAGATCGCCGCGCGGGGCCAGCATATCGAGCGCTGGACGATCCCGCGCAGGAGCTACCCGGAGGGGCGCGCGGGCTATCTCGCCTGGCGGCGCGAACTGGGCCGTTTACACGGCGAGCGGGTGGCTCAGATCATGCGGGCCGAGGGCTACAGCGAAGACGACTGCGCGCGCGTGGCGGCGATGCTCAGGAAGGAGGGGATCAAGCGTGACCCGGAGGTGCAGGCGCTCGAGGATGTGGCCTGTTTCGTCTTTCTGCGCCATTACTTCGCGCCTTTCGCCGCCACCCAGCCGCCCGATAGGCTGCGGCGGATCGTGGAAAAGACGGCGCGCAAGATGTCGCCCGCGGCGCGTGCCCGGGCGCTCTCGGAGTTTGATCTGCCGGAGGAATTCGCCGCCGCCTTCAGGGCGTGACAGCAGCGGGATGGGCCGGGGGATCAGGGCATGAGGATCTGGCGGCGACTGTATCGGGTGCTGTCCTTCCGGCCGTCGTCATAGGTGATCTCGACGGCGACCGATTTCACGCTGCCGGCGGGAAATTCGATCCAGGGTCGGTGGCCGGGATCGCTCAGCGCATTGGGCTCGCCGCTCTCTTCATGGCAGGGCTCGGGGCGGTAGGGCTTCATCGGACCGCCGTTCACCGAATAGCGAATGGAATCGAGCCCGCAGCGCCAGGCTTCGAGCTGGGTGAAATAGAGGATATCCTTGCCGCGCGCCGAGCGCAGGGCCACCCAGTTGTCGCGCGTGGCCGAAAGGATCGGGCGCACCTCGCGCGCGGTGGTGAAGCGCCCGGCCAGGGCCGGTGCTGCGGCGAGGGCGCCCAGAGCGCCGGCGAGGCCGGCTGCCGCGCCCATCCTGCCTATCCTGCCTATCCTGCTGTGCCATCTGCGCATCGTCATGCCTTTCGTCTCCGGGGCGGGTTGCCTCTTTTTCAGAGGCGCGATCCGCCCTATACCGGGGAACATAGCATATGGGGGCGTTCGGCGCATGGCCGCAAGGGGTGCAGGCAAAAATCAATTCAACCTGGTGCTGATCGGCCAGAAAGGGCGGCTGCAATACGAGGCGGTGATCTTCGCCGCGAGCCTGCGCCGCTCCAATCCCGATTTCTCCGGCCGCCTCATCGTGGCAGAGCCGCAGCCGGGGCCGCTCTGGCCCGGTGATCCACGCATGGAGCCCGCCCCCCGCGCGCTTCTGGAAGAGCTCGGGGCCGAGATCCTGCCCTTCGAGAGCGGCCATTTCGGCGCTGAATACCCTCAGGGCAACAAGATCGAGGCGCTGGCCGTCATGCCCGAAGGCGCGCCCTTCCTCTTCTTCGATACCGATACCCTCATCATGGGGCCGCTCGACAGCCTTGAAATCGATTTCGCCCGCCCCTCCGCCTCCATGCGCCGCACCGCCACCTGGCCGGTGATCGAGCTCTACGGGCCGGGCTACACCGAAATCTGGAAATCGCTCTACGATCGCTTCGGGCTCGATTTCGAAAGCTCCCTCGATACGCGCCAGCCCGATGAATACTGGCAGCGCTACCTCTATTTCAACGCCGGCTGGTTCTTCCACGAATGCCCCCGTGCCTTCGGCGCCCGCTACCTCGAATACGCCCTCTCGATCCGCGACGATCCCCCGCCCGAGCTGATCTGCCAGCCGCTTTACCCCTGGCTCGATCAGATCGCCCTGCCGCTGGTGATCCACAGCTTCGGCGGCGGCCGGCCGGGGCCGGGGCTTGCGGGGCTCGATGGCGATGTGAGCCTGCACTGGCGTGTGCTGCCGCTTTTCTATGCGCGCGAAAGGGATGGCGCGGTGGATTTCCTCGAGGAGATCACCGCCCCCAACCGCATCAAGAAGGTCCTGAAGCAATACGAGCCCTTCAAGCGCATGATCTACCAGGGGCGGGGGCGGCGCGTGCGCGCCCTTTTCGATCGCGAGAACCTGCCCCGGCGCGAACAGCAGATCCGCAACCGCATCAAGCGCGAACGCCTCTGGATGCGATAGGGCATCGCCGCCGATTTCCATGATTTCGCCCGCCCGCTGGCGGTTTCTGCGCCCGAAAGAATTTCTGCGCCCTGTGGAAATCCCCGGTCGCCATGCCCTTGAAGATGCAGCCCGGGGCTTTCAGGCAGGCAGCGGGGCTCGACGGGGGAGCCGCGGGGGCGCTGCCCCCGCACCCCCGGAGTATTTTCGCCAAGATGAAGAGATGGGGGCGAGGCATGTTGCCGCAGGCAAGAGGCGGGCAGGGGGGATGCAGGGCC
>JALVEX010000030.1 GCA_027030435.1 Paracoccaceae bacterium | reverse complement strand
TGGCACAGACATCGCGAAGCGCGGCGGCGAAATCATCGGCCAGCACATCCGCCCAGGCGGCATTGGGCTGGAGCACCGCCGTATCATCGAAACGGTCGATCACCACGCCCGGCAGGCCGTCGGCCTCGGCATGGACGAGCCGGTAGAAGGGCGCGTCGTGGAGGCGGCTGCGCAGGCCAAGCGCCGCCTCGAGCCTGGCCGCGATCCATGCCCGCCCGATCTCGGCTTGCGGATCGCGATCGAGCACCCGGCAGGCGATCTTCGAGCCCATGTTGACGGCCACCGTGGCGAGCGGGCGGCGCTCGTGATCCTCGAGGCGGGCGATGGCGCCGGGGGGAAGGGCGCGGGTGCGCCTGTCGGCCACGATCTCGTCGGCGTAGATCCAGGGGAATCCGTGGCGGATGGCGCGCGCATTGGCCTTGGGCCTGAGCCGGATCACCGGGCGGGCGGCGGGATCGGCGGTGATTGCGGAGCCCCTGGCGGCTGCGGTGGTTTGGCTGTTTTCACTCATGCCTGCCGTGGTAGCGCGAAGCGCGGGGCGGCACAAACGGTTATCCCTGTTTGCGCCGGCATGTCACCCGCCTTCACCCGGTCGAGCCGCGCCGCGCCGCCAGCCAGCCCACCAGCCGGCGCGTGGAGGGATCGAGCCCCTCCGCCGGGGCCTCGCCCTCCAGAACCGGGATCAGCGCCAATGCCAGCTCCTTGCCAAGCTCCACCCCCCACTGATCGAAGCTGTTGATGCCGAGGATCGTGCCCTCCACGAACACCCGGTGTTCGTAAAGGGCGATGATCTGGCCCAGAATGCGCGGGGTGAGGCGGGGGTAGAGAAGGGTTGTGGAGGGGCGGTTGCCGGGGAAGCTGCGGTGGGGGGCGAGGCGTTCGATCTCTTCGGGCGAAAGCCCCTCGCGGGCCAGCATGGCGCGCGCCTCCTCGAGGCTGCGCCCGAGCATCAGCGCCTTCGATTGCGCCAGCACATTTGCAAGCAGAAGGCCGTGCTGGGGCGCGAGATCCTCTTCAAAGCCCTCCGCCGCGGCCATGAATTCGCAAGGCACGATATCGGTGCCCTGGTGGATCATCTGGAAGAAGGAATGCTGGCAATTGGTGCCGGGCTCGCCCCACACAACGGGCCCCGAGGGAAGATCGAGGGGCGCGCCCGCAAGCGTCACCCCCTTGCCGTTGCTTTCCATCTCGAGCTGCTGGAGATAGGCCGGCAGGCGCGCCAGCCGCTGATCGTAGGGCAGCACGGCGCGGGTGGGATAGCCCATCACCTGGCGGTGCCAGATCCCGGCCAGCGCCAGCGCCACGGGCATGTTCTCTTCAAGCGGGGCGGCGCGGAAATGCTCGTCCATCGCGTGGCCGCCGGCGAGGAAATCGGCGAAATCGCCGGGCCCGATCGCCAGCATCAGCGAAAGCCCGATCGGCCCCCAGAGCGAATAGCGCCCCCCCACCCCGTCGGGGAAATCGAACACCCGCGCGGGATCGATGCCGAATTCGCGCGCCCGCTCCGGATGCGCCGAAATGGCGACGAACTGGCGCCCCGGATCCTTCACCGCCCCCGCCATCCACTGATGCGCCACGCGCGCATTGGTCAGGGTTTCCATGGTGGTGAAGCTCTTGGAGGCCACGATCACCAGCGTGTGGGCGGGATCGAGGCCGGCGAGCGTATCGGTGATGTCGGCCGGATCGAGATTGGCCACGAAATGGCAGCGCGGGCCGTCATGATACGGGGCAAGCGCGCGGGTGGCCATGGCGGGGCCGAGATCGGAGCCGCCGATGCCGATATTGACGACATCGGTGATCGCCGCCGCCCCCTCGCCGCGGTATTCGCCCGAGCGAAGCGCGCGCGCGAAGGCCGCCATGCGCCGGCGGGTTTCGAGGATTTGATCGGCGATGTCGATCCCGCCGAGCATGAGGGAGGCGCCGTCGGGCAGCCTGAGCGCCCAGTGGATCACGGGGCGGTTCTCGGTTTCGTTGATGGGCGCGCCGGCAAACATGCGATCGCGCCGCGCCTCCACTGCGCAGGCGCGGGCCAGATCGAGCAGCAGTGCGCGATCGCCCTCGCTGATCGTGGTTTTCGAGAAATCGAACAGCATCGAGAGCGCCTCGATGGTGAAACGCTCGTCGCGCAGCGGCTCGGCGGCGAAGAGATCGGCGATCCGCCGCGCGGAGGCGCGCTTTCCGGCCGCAAACAGCCGCTGCCATGCCGAATCCCCGTTCATGGCGCCCAATAGACCTCCGCCTCGTCCAGCACCGCGAGCACGGGGGCGAAGGCGGGATCACCGCTTTCCTCCGCCCGCCCGAGCGCGGCGCGCTTGGATTCGCCGGTGATCGCGAGGTGGATGTTATAGGCATCCGCCAGCACCGGCGCGGTGAGGGTGACGCGCGGCTCCGGCTGGGAGGGCGGGCGCATCACCATCAGCACCGGCGCATCTGGCGCGAGCGCCGCGCGGATATTCTCCGCGTCGGGAAAGAGCGAGGCGATGTGAAGATCCTCGCCCATCCCCAGAAGCAGCACCTCGATCGGCAGCAGGGGCGAAATCTCGAGCGCGAGATCGCCCACCGCCGCCTCGGGCTCCCGATCCGCGCGCCAGTAGGGATGGAAACGCGCCGCCGCGGCCGCATCCTTCAGCAGATGGCGGCGGATCAGCCCGGCATTGGAGCGCGGATGCGTCTCGGGCAGCCAGCGCTCGTCCGTCAGGATCACGTCGACCCGCTCCCATTCGATATGCACCGCCGAGAGCTCCTCGAACACGTCAACCGGCGTGCGCCCGCCCGGCACGGCGAAGGTCACGCGCTCGTTGTGCTTGAGGTGATTGCGCAGATCGCGCGCGAGGATGCGCGCGAGATCGAGCGTCAGAAGCTCCTGATCGGCGTATTCGTTAAAATTCATCCGAAATCTCCCGCCAGCGCCGCCCCGAGCGGTGCATGAGCATCAAAGCATCCTCCGGGCCCGAACTGAAGGGCTCGTAAGGCAGCGGCTCATCCCCCCGCTCCTCCCAAGCAGCGATGATCGGATCGGCCCAGGCCCAGGCCGCCTCCACCTCGTCGCCGCGCATGAAAAGCGTCTGGTTGCCGCGGATCACGTCCATGATGAGCCGCTCGTAGGCATCGGGGATGTCGGCGCCGTTCTCGCCGAGCGCCTCGGCGAAGCTCATGTCGAGCGGCACCTCCATCAGCCGCATCCCCCCCGGCCCCGGCTCCTTGATGGTGACATTGAGCACCATGCCCTCGTTGGGCTGCAGGCGGATCACCAGCATGTTGCCCGCATGATTTGGCAGCCGCCGCCCGAAGATCGAATGCGGCGGCTCCTTGAAGATCACCGCGATCTCGCTCACCCGCGCCTTCAGCCGCTTGCCGGTGCGCAAGTAAAAGGGCGTGCCCGACCAGCGCCAGTTGCTCACATGCACCTCCATGGCGATGAAGCTCTCGGTGGTGCTTTCCGGATTGCCCACGTCCTCGCGGTAGGAGGGGATATCGCCCCTGCGCCCGTATTGCCCGCGCACGATGTTTTCGGGCGGCACCGGATCGAGCGCGCGGATCACCTTGAGCTTCTCGTCGCGCACCGCATCGGCCTCGAAGAGGCTCGGCGGCTCCATGGCGATGAGGCAGAGAAGCTGCATCATGTGGTTCTGCACCATGTCGCGCATGGCGCCGGCGCGATCGTAATATTCCCCCCGCCCGGCAACGCCCACCGTCTCGGCCACGGTGATCTGGATGTGATCCACATATTGCGCGTTCCACAAGGGCTCGAAGAGGGTGTTGGCGAAGCGAACCACCATCAGGTTCTGCACCGTTTCCTTGCCGAGGTAATGATCGATGCGGTAGATGTGATGCTCGTCAAAGCATTTTGCCAGCACCGCGTTGAGCGCCCGCGCGCTTTCGAGATCATGGCCGAAGGGCTTTTCCACCACCACCCGGGAATCGGGAATATTGAGCCCGTGCTCGGAAAGCCGCCCGGCGAGATCGGCGAAAAGCCCCGGCCCGACGGAAAAGTAGAACACCCGGATCACCCCCTCGCGCAGGGTTTCGGCAAGCTCCTTCCAGCCCGTCTCGCCGCGCGCATCGAGGCGGATATAGGAAAGCATCTCGATGAAGTCGGCGATCTTTTCCGGGTCGCGCTTTTCCTCGGCCACGAATTCCTCGAGCGCCGCAAGGGCCATCCGGCGGTATCCCTCGCTGTCGAGCGCGCGCCGCGCCGCGCCGATCACCCGCGCCTCCCGCGGCATCTGCCCGACGAGAAAGCGGCGATAGAGGCTCGGGATGATCTTCCTGAGCGCCAGATCCCCGGTGCCGCCGAAGATCACCAGATCGAAAGGTTCCACCGGTATCACCCGCGATGCCATCTCGCTTCTCCCTGCCGCGCCTCTCCCCTGCCATTCGCACAGTTGCCCGCAGATGCCCGGCACGCCCGCGTTCACAAGAACGTCAGATCGCGCCGGCGGGGTTTTCAGGCGCCTCGCGGAGCATTAGCACCAAAAACCGATGAAAAGACAACGGGAATCGACGGGAAACGCCACATGAACCTCGAACAGGCCGGCCTTCGCCACCAGAAATTCGCCGATCCGCAGATCTGCGCCGATGGCGCCCCCCGCGCCCGCGTGGCCCTCAGGGCGCTGGAAACGCTTTGGTTCAACACCGGCACGCTGTGCAACATCACCTGCGTCAACTGCTATATCGAAAGCTCCCCCACCAATGACGCCTTGGTCTATCTCTCGGCCGAGGATATCGCGCCCTATCTCGACGAGATCGCCGCCCGTGGCCTGCCCACGCGCGAGATCGGCTTCACCGGCGGCGAGCCCTACATGAACCCGGAGATGAACGAAATGGCCGCCCTCGCGCTCTCGCGCGGCTTCGAGGTGCTGGTGCTCACCAACGCCATGCGCCCGATGATGCGCCCGCGCGTGCGCGAAGGGCTGGCGGCACTGGTGCGAGAGCACGGCAAACGCCTCACCCTGCGCATCTCCCTCGATCACTGGAGCGCGCCCCGGCATGACAGCCTGCGCGGCGCGGGCAGCTTCGCGCGCACGATCGAGGGCATGAAATGGCTCGCGGGCATCGGCGCGCGCATGGCGGTGGCGGGGCGGATGCTGTGGGAAGAAAGCGAGCGCGAAACCCGCGCCGGATTTGCCCGCCTCTATGCCGAACACGGCTTCGAGATCGACGCTGAAGACCCCGCAGAAACGGTGCTTTTCCCGGAAATGGACGAAACCGCCGAGGTGCCCGAGATCACCACCGCCTGCTGGGATATCCTCGGCAAATCGCCCGAAAGCGTGATGTGCGCCACCTCGCGGATGGTGGTGAAGCGCAAGGGCGCGGCGCATCCGGTGGTGCTTTCCTGCACCCTCCTGCCCTACGATCCGCAGTTCGAAATGGGCCGCACGCTCGGCGAGGCCGCGGGCGAAGTGGCGCTCAACCACCCCCATTGCGCGAAATTCTGCGTGCTCGGCGGGGCAAGCTGCTCGGGCTGACGCCCCGCACCTTCCCCCGCCACGTCTCCCGTCACTTCCCCATCATTGGTCCATAAATATCCCGGGGTGCGGGGCGGGGGCGGGAGATGATCGGACAGCCCCCGCACCCCCGCCACTCAGGCCTCGAGCTCCGCATCCCAATAGAGAAAATCGAGCCAGCTTTCATGCAGCATGTTGGGCGGGAACTTGCGGCCGATGTTGCGCAGCTCCTCGGCCGCCGGCCGGCGGGGCCTGCGGCGCAGGGTAAAGCCCGCTTCCCGCAGCGATTTCGAGCCCTTCTTCAGATTGCAGGGGCTGCAGGCGGCCACCACGTTCTCCCAGCTGGTTATCCCGCCGCGCGCGCGCGGCACCACGTGATCGAAGGTGAGATCCCCCTTCGCGCCGCAATACTGGCAGGTGAATTCATCGCGCAGGAAGAGATTGAAGCGGGTGAAGGCCACCTGGCTGCGCGGCTTCACGTATTCCTTCAGCACCACCACCGAGGGCAGGCGGAATTCCATCGTCGGGCTGTGCACCACCGCATCATAATGCGCCACGATCTCGACCCGCTCCAGCCACACCGCCTTCACCGCCTCCTGCCAGGGCCAGAGCGAGAGCGGATAGTAGGAGAGCGGGCGGTAATCGGCATTGAGCACCAGCGCCGGATGCTGGCGCAGCGCGCCGGGGGCATGGACGAAATCCGTCCGAAAATCACCACTGTCCTGTGCGAGGGCTCGCATCAATAGTCACTCCCTGTCGGGGGTGACTATATAAGGTGGCCGGACTCGTTCAAGCCCCTGTATCTTGAAATTTCCGTAAGGTCGAGAACGGGGCGCTCACGCCCCGAGCCGCTCCTTCAGAAAGCCCACCGCCGCGCCGAGCCCATCAGGCGCGATGCCGTGGCCGGTGCCGGGGCTGACATGGGTATAGACCTCGAAGCCCGCATCCGTAAGCGCCTCGGCCGCCTCGGGCAGGGATTGGGGCGGCACCACGTCATCGCGATCGCCATGCACCAGGAGCACCGGGAAGCGGCTCCTGGCCTCCGCCTTCAGCCGCTCGGGCATCAGCAGGCGCCCCGAAAAGCCGGCAAGCCCCGCCACCGGCGCGGGGCGGCGCGGCAGCACGTGAAGCGCCATCATCGTGCCCTGCGAAAAGCCGAGCACCGCCATGCGCTCGGGGGTGAGGCCCTCCGCCTCCAGCACCGTATCGAAAAAGGCATCGAGATCCGCCGCCGCGCGCGCCATGCCCGCCACCGCCTCCGCCTCGCTCGAACCATCGATCCAGGGCACCGGAAACCACTGATAGCCGAAAGGGTTGGCGCGCGATTTTTCCGGCGCGTCGGGCGCGATGAACACCGTATCGGGCAGATGCGGCGCCATCGGCTCGGCAAGCCCCATAAGATCCTCGGCATTGGCGCCGTAGCCATGCAGGAAGACGAGAAGCGATTTCCCCTCCCCCGACGCCGCCGCGCGGCGCTTGTAGCGAAGCTCGCGCACTGCCTCATCCTTGCTCATCTGATCCCCTCTCTCTCCTTTGCCACCCGGTAATAGGCCCACAGGATCCGCGCCGCAACCGCCCGCCAGGGCGCCCAGGCCTCGGCCATATCGCGCAGGGCGCGCTCGGCCGGGCGCCCGGGCAGGGCAAAGAGCATCCGCGCCGCCTCCTGAAGGGCGAGATCACCGGGCGCAAACACATCCGCCCGCCCGAGCGAGAACATCGCGTAGATCTCCGCCGTCCAGCGCCCGATGCCCGGCACTTCGGTGAGCCGCGCGATCACCGCCTCGCTCGCCATCTTGCGCAGGGCGGCGTAATCGATGCGCGCTTCGGCCAGCGCCCGGGCGTAGCGGATCTTGGGGCGGCTGAGGCCGCAGGCGCGCAGCTCTTCCTCGCTGGCAGCGGCGATCCTGTGCGGTTCGGTGAGGCGCGCGGCCTTCAGCTTCTTCCAGATCGAATCCGCCGCCGCCACCGAAAGCTGCTGGCTGACGATGGCATCGAGAAGCGATTCGAAGCCGTCCTTGCGCAGGCGCAGCGGCAGCGGGCCGGTCTGGCGGAGCGCTTCGCCAAAGCGCGCCTCGCGCGCCGCCAGCCACTGAGCACCCTCGCTGATGCAGGCATCCGACCTTATGATCCGCTCGCCCGCCGCACTCACCGGGCAAGCTCCCGCACCCATTGAAGCGCGGCTTCGGGCGTTTCCACCCGCGCCACGCCCGCGGGCGGCGGCGGGCGGTTGATCATCACCACCGGCAGCGAAAGCGCGCGCGCCGCCTCGAGCTTGGGCCGGCTGCCCTCGCCGCCCGAATTCTTGACCACCAGAAAATCCACCCCGCGGGCCTTGAAAAGCGCGATTTCCTCCGCCACCGAAAAAGGCCCCCGCCCCACCAGATATTCGCCGTTTTCGAAGGGAAAGGGCTGGCGCGCCTCGTCGATCCGCCGGCAGATGATGTAGCGGCCCGCGAGATTGGCGAATCGCAGGAGCGTCTGGCGGCCGGTGGCGAGGAAGACCGTGGCGCCTTCCGGGATGTGCTCCGCGGCCTCGCTCTCGTTGTCGATGAAGATCCAGCGATCGCCGGGGCCGGGCCGCCATTCGGGGCGCAGCACCTGCAGACAGGGCAGATCGCGATGGCGGCAGACATCCGCCGTGCGCCGGCTGATGCGCCCGGCGAAGGGGTGGGTGGCATCCAGAACCGCATCGATCCGCTCGGCCTCGAGGAAGGCCTCGAAACCCACCCGCCCGCCAAAGCCGCCCACTCGCGTGGGCACGCCGAGATCCATCGGCGCGCGGGTGGCACCGGCGAGCGAAGCGATGGTGCTGACACCCGCCATCCCGGCCAGCCCATGGGCGATGGCGCGCGCCTCGCCCGATCCCGCGAGCAGAAGAAGGTTCATCCCGCGCCCTCCGCAGTGTTCTCGGTGGCGCCGGCGGGGCCGGCCGTGGCGATGATCCGCCCGGCGCGGTCCACGATCACCACATCCGTGCTGACGGGCGCATCCCCCAGCATCGCGCACACCTCCCCGAGGGCTTTTTCCGCGATCTTCCCGGCCATTGTTTTCCCCGCGATTTCATAGGCTTCGAGCGCCGTGTTGGCGCGCGCAAGCCGCGCATCGCCCAGCATATCAGCAAGGGCGGCGAAATCCACCTTCGATCGCTTCGAATGCAGATCGCGCGCGCCCTGGGCGAGCTTCGTCATCTTGCCGATGCCGCCGCCGATGGTGAGGCGGGGCACGGGATGGCGGCGCAGATACTTCACCAGCCCGCCGACGAAATCGCCCATGTCGAGCATCGCTTCCTCGGGCAGGCCGTGATGGGCGCGCACCGCCGCCTCGCTGGTGGCGCCGGTGCAGCCCGCGACGTGACCGAGGCCGATGGCGCGGGCCACGTCGATGCCGCGGTGGATCGAGGCGATCCAGGCGGCGCAGGAAAAGGGGCGCACGATGCCGGTGGTGCCGAGCACCGAAAGCCCGCCCCGGATGCCGAGGCGCGGATTCCAGGTGCGCGCGGCGATCTCCGCCCCGCCGGGGATCGAGATAGTGATCTCGATATCTCCACTTTTTCCGTGTCTTGCAGCCATTTCCTCAACCACCGCCCGCATCATCTCGCGCGGCTTCGGGTTGATCGCGGGCTCGCCCGGCGGGATCGGCAGGCCGGGTTTCGTGATCGTGCCCACACCCTCGCCGGCGTGGAAGATCACGCCCCCCTTCGAAGGCGCCACCCGGGCACGGATCTCGCAACCGTGGGTGACGTCGGGATCATCACCCGCATCCTTGATGATCCCGGCCTCGGCCCAGGGCGCGGCACCATCCTCGCTCCGGCGCGGGTTGACCACCGCGAAGGAAGGCCGCTCGCCCCCCGGCAGGGTGATGCGCACCCGCTCGGGAAAATCCCCGCCCCACAGCGCCATCAGCGCCGCCTTGGTGGCGGCGGTGGCACAGGCGCCCGTCGTCCAGCCGCGGCGCAGTTTCGGGGTGGCGGCTTCGTTCATCCGATTGACTATACTGCGCGCGGGCTGGCTGGCCAATCGCATTCCCGCCCGCATCTTCCGCCTCACCGCGCGCGGCACCGCCGCCTAGCCCCTTTTCCCCCCGCCCCGCAGACGGCATAAGGGGCGCATGAGCGAATCCCGCCCCCTCCCCCCCCTGCCCGACGGCGCCCCCTGGCCCGAGCTTCTGCCCGGCTGGGTGTGGCTCTGCGGCGCGGGGCCGGGCGATCCGGGGCTGCTGACGCTCCATGCCCTCAATGCCCTCGCCCAGGCCGATGCCATCGTGCATGACGCGCTGGTGAACCCGGAAATCCTGCGCCTCGCGCGCCCCGGGGCAGAGCTGATCGCCGCCGGCAAGCGCGGCGGGCGGCCCTCGGCCCGCCAGGAGGATATCTCGCTGCGCCTCGTGGCGCTTGCGCGCGAAGGCCGCCGGGTGCTGCGGCTCAAGGGCGGCGATCCCTTCGTTTTCGGACGCGGCGGCGAGGAGGGCGAGGTGCTCGCGGCCCATGCCATCCCCTTCCGCATCATTCCCGGCATCTCGGCCGGGATCGGCGGGCTGGCCTATGCGGGCATCCCCGTCACCCACCGCGCCCACAACCAGGCCGTCACCTTCGTCACCGGGCATGACGCCAGAGGCGAACCGCCGGGATCTGTCGATTGGGCGGCGGTGGCGCAGGGCTCGGGCGTGATCGTGATCTACATGGGCATGAAGCACATCGGCGCGATCGCCGAGCGGCTGATCGCCGCCGGGCGCGGGGCGGACGAGCCCGTGGCGGTGGTGACGGAAGCCACCCTCCCCGGCCAGCGGGTGCTGGAAACCACGCTCGCGCGCGCCGGGGCGGATGTGGCCGCGAGCGGGCTGCAGGCACCGGCGATCATCTGCGTGGGCGGCACGGTGGGCCTGCGCGCGGTGCTCGCCTGGCAGGGCGCGAACCCCGCGGAGAGAGGCGATGGCTGAAGGGCTGATCCTCGCGGCCCCCGCCTCCGGCAGCGGCAAGACGACCCTCACCCTCGCCCTCCTGCGCGCGCTCACCCGGCGCGGCGTGCAGGTGCGCGGCGCGAAATCCGGCCCCGATTACATCGATCCCCGCTTCCACGAAGCCGCCTGCGGCCGGCAAAGCTTCAATCTCGACCCCTGGGCCATGCAGCCCGGCCGCATCGCGAGCCTCGCCGCCGCCGAAGAGGGCCTGCTGCTGATTGAGGGCGCCATGGGCCTGTTTGACGGCGCGCCCCCCGATGGCAGGGGCGCCAGCGCCGATCTGGCGCGCGCGCTTGGCCTGCCGGTGGTGCTGATCGTGGACGCCGCCCGCATGGCACACTCCATCGCCCCTCTGGTGGCAGGCTTCGCCGGGCACGATCCGGCCGTGAAGATCAAGGGCGTGATCCTCAACCGCACCGGCTCGGAACGACATGAAGAAATGCTGGCAAGAGCCCTGAATAAAGTGGATATTCCGCTTCTGGGATGCATGCGCCGCGATCCCGCCCTCGCGCTGCCCTCTCGCCACCTCGGCCTCGTGCAGGCCGGGGAGCACGGCGCGATCGGCCCCTTTCTGGAGCGCGCGGCCGATGCGGCCGAAGCCGGGGTGGATCTCGATCGCCTCGCAGCGCTGGCCGCCCCCCTGCCCACGCCTACGCCCTTCCGCCCCGCGCCTCCTCCGGCGCAGCGCATCGCCATAGCGCGCGACGAAGCCTTCGCCTTCGCCTATCCCCACCTGCTCGCCGATTGGCGCGCGCTCGGCGCCGAGATCCGCTTCTTCTCGCCGCTCGCCGACGAGCCCGCCCCGGAAGCCGACATGATCTTCCTCCCCGGCGGCTATCCCGAGCTTCACGCCGGCCGGCTCGCGGCCGCGGACACATTCCGCAATTCCATGTTGAAGAACGCCGCGCAAGGCACTCTGATCTATGGAGAATGCGGCGGATACATGGTGCTTGGAGAGGGTCTGGGCGATGCCGGGGGAAACAGGCACCGAATGCTCGGCCTCCTCCCCCTCGAAACCTCCTTCGCCAGCCCCCGCCTGCACCTCGGATACCGCCGCCTCAGCGCCGGGCACGGCCCCTTCGCCGGGCGCTGGCTCGGCCATGAATTTCACTATGCCACAACGCTCCGCGCAGAGGGCGACCCCCTGTTTGAAGCCGAAAGCGCCGAAGGCGCGCCACTGCCCCCCATGGGGCTTGCGCGGAGCAATGTCAGTGGCTCTTTTGCGCATCTGATCGATCTCGCCTGAGCCCCGCACGCCGCCCGGACCGCCGCTTTTCGCCTTTTATCCGCGGGGCAGAAGGTCTAGAGGGAATCCCATGAGCGAAACGGTTCAGGATAACGCCCCCCGGGAATCCGGCCTGCCCGATGCAAAGACGCTGCGCAACGTGGCGGTGCTCGTCTTTGCCCAGGCGGTGCTGGGCGCGCAGATGCCGATGATCTTCACCTTGGGCGGCCTCGCCGGGCTCTCGCTCGCCCCCAATGCCTGCCTCGCCACCCTGCCGATCTCGCTGATCGTGCTGGGCTCGACCCTCTCCGCCGCCCCCCTCTCCGCCTTCATGACCCGCTTCGGGCGGCGGGCGGGCTTCATGCTCGGCGCGGGCGCCGGCGCGCTTGGCGCCACCATCGCCGCCTGGGGGCTCTACAGCCAGTCCTTCGCGCTCTTTCTCCTCGGCTCGCTCCTCACCGGCACCTACATGTCGGCGCAAGGGTTCTACCGCTTCGCCGCCGCCGATACAGCGAGCGAAGCCTTCCGCCCCAAGGCGATCTCCTTCGTGCTGGCGGGCGGGCTCGCCGCGGCGATCATCGGCCCGCAGCTGGTGAAACAGACAAGCCAGGCGCTGGTGATCCCCTTCCTCGGCACCTACCTCACTGTGATCGCGCTCAACATCATCGGCAGCCTCGTCTTCCTCCTGCTCGATATCCCCAAGCCCCCCCGCCCGAGCGCACAAGACGCCGCGGCCGCGCGCTCGCGCCTCGAGCTTCTGAAGGATCCGCCGATCCTCGTCGCCATCATCTGTGCCATGGTGAGCTACGCGCTGATGAACCTCGTGATGACATCCACACCCCTCGCCGTGGTCGGCTGCGGCTACGAGCAGGGCGATGCGGCCGATATCGTCTCGGCGCATGTGCTGGCGATGTATATCCCCTCCTTCTTCACCGGCTTCCTGATCTCGCGCTTCGGCGCCCGGCTGATCGTCGCCACCGGGCTCGCGATCCTCGCCGCCGCCGGCATGGTGGCACTGACCGGGGTCGATCTCACCACCTTCTTCGCCACGCTGATCCTTCTGGGGATCGGCTGGAATTTCGGCTTCATCGGCGCCACCACAATGCTGGCCGCCGCCGCACCCCCGGAAGATCGCCTGCGCGTGCAGGGCCTCAATGACATGATCGTCTTTGCCGGCGTCACCTTCGCTTCGCTCGCCTCGGGCGGGCTTATGAACTGCTCGGGCGGCGATGCCGAAGCCGGCTGGCAGGCGGTCAACCTCGCCATGATCCCCTTCCTCGCGCTTGCCGGCGGCGCGCTGATCTGGCTCACCCTTCGCCCCACGCACGCCCCGCTCCGTCGCTGATCTTCATCTTGGCCGAAATACTCCGGGGGTCCGGGGGCTGGCCCCCGGATGGCACCGCCCCACTTGCATTCCCCTCCCCCGCCCCATAAGCTCGCGCGTTACTTGAGGAAATCACCGAGAGGCGCGCCAAATGCTGCTGTTTCTTCTCCATCTCGCCGGCGCAGCGGCGCTGCTGCTGTGGTCGGTGCGGATGATCCGCACCGGGGTGGAGCGCGCCTTCTCGGCGCAGCTGCGCAAATGGATCCGGCGCAGCGCCGGCAACCCGCCGCTTGCGGCCGGCGCCGGGCTTCTGGCGGCGATGCTCTTGCAAAGCTCAACCGCGGTGGCGCTGCTGGTGGCCAATTTCGCCTCCAAGGGCACGCTTGCGGCGGCGCTCGGCCTTGCGATCATCCTCGGCGCCGACGTGGGCTCGGCGCTCATCACCCAGGTGCTGCTGCTGCGCGCCGACTGGATGGTTTCGCTTCTGCTCCTGATCGGGGTCTCCATGTTCCTGCGCGGGCGCCGGCGCCCGGTGCGCCAGGGCGGGCGGATCCTGACGGGGCTCGCCCTTGTTCTGGTTTCGCTCGACATGATCCGCGCTGCCACGCTTCCCTTGCGCGAAAGCGATGCCATCGCGCCCATCGCCGCCTATCTCGGCAATGACGTGATCTCCGCCTTCCTGATCGGCGCGCTGCTGGCCTGGGCGATGCATTCGAGCGTGGCTGCGGTGCTGATGTTCGTCACCTTCGTGGCCGAGGGGCTTTTGCCTGCCAGCGCCGGCATGGCGCTGGTGCTCGGCGCCAATCTCGGCGGCTCCTTCATCCCCCTGCTGCTGACACTGGGGGCGGGCGTGGAAGCGCGCGCCATCGTGCTCGGCAATCTCCTGCTGCGCGGCGGCGGGGCGCTCCTCTGCCTGGCCGCGATTTCGCGCCTGCCGGTGGACTGGTCCTTCCTTGGTGCCGCCCCCGCGCGCCAGGTGATAAACCTCCACCTCGCCTACAATATCGCCGTCGCCCTGATCGGCCTGCCGCTGATCGGGCCGGTAACCCGCCTCCTCGCCACGCTCCTTGAAAGCCCCGATGCGGGGGATGCCGAAATCGACCGCCTGAGCGCGCTCGATCCCGAGGCTCTCGCCGATCCCGATCGTGCCCTCGCCTGCGCCTCGCGCGAAGTGCTCCGCATCGGCGAAACCATCGAGGCGATGCTGGCCCCGGTGATGCGGCTTTACGAGAAATGGGACGATCCCCTTGCCAAGGCCATCCGCGCCCGCGAGGCGGAGGTCAACCGCATGTATTTCGACACCAAGCTCTATCTCGCGAAGCTCAATCAGCAGGAACTGTCCGAGGAGCTCGCCCACCGCGCCATGGCGCTTTCCTCGAACGCCACCAATTTCGAGGCGGCGGGCGACGTGATCGCGAAAAACATGCTCTCCATGGCCCAGAAGGTGCGCGACCGCGCCATCACCTTCTCGCCCGAAGGCTGGCGCGATCTGTGCGATTTTCACGATCGGGTGCTTTCCAACGTGCAGCTTGCGCTCAATGTGCTGATGACGGGCAGCATCGAGGCCGCGCGCCAGCTTGTCGAGGAGAAGGACGCGGTGCGCGATCTCGAACAGACGCTCCAGCAGCGTCACATGGAGCGGCTGCGCGCGGGGCTGGCGGAGAGCATCGAGAGCAGCAACATCCACCAGGAGACGCTGCGGGCACTGAAGCAGATCAACGCATCCTTCACCATCGTCGCCTACCCGATCCTCGAGGAAAGCGGCGAATTGCTGACAAGCCGGCTGGCGGGGGAAGCGCGCGCCGAACACGGCTGAGGGGTTGGCGTCCCGTCAGCGCCCGGCCTTCACAGCCTTCAGCCTTCGCCCTCCGGCACTTTTTCTTCGCGCAATTCGCCAAACCGCGCCGCATATTGCCCCGCCTGGCGCGCGTTCCAGCGCAGGGCAAGCCGCGTGCCGCCTTCCTCCTGCGTTTCGCCAAGCACGATCCCTTGCGCGTAGAGCCAGGCCCTCTGGCGGCCCGCGTCATGCGGAAGCAGGATTTCCGTTTCCCGCGTCTCCGCTTCGAGATGACGGGCGAGGAAGGCCGGCAGCGCCGCCATGCCCTCTCCGGTGACGGCCGAGATCGCCAGAACGTCGCCGGCGCGCCCCGCGCGCCGGGCCAGCGCCGCGCGCTCTTCGGGCGCGAGCAGATCCGTCTTGTTCCACAGCTCCAGCACCGGCGTTGCCGCCCCCACCCCGAGGCTTTCGAGAATGGCGCGCACATCCGCGGCCTGCGCCTCGGTTTCGGGATGGGCGATATCGCGCACATGCAGGATCAGATCCGCATCGAGCACCTCCTCGAGCGTGGCGCGGAAGGCGGCCACCAGCTCATGGGGAAGATCGGAGATGAAGCCCACCGTATCGGCGAGGATCACCTCCGTCCCATCGGCCAGGGCGACGGCGCGCATGGTGGGATCGAGGGTGGCGAAGAGCATGTCCTTCGCCATCACCTCCGCGCCGGTGAGTCGATTGAAGAGGGTGGATTTTCCGGCGTTCGTGTAACCCACCAGCGCCACCACCGGATAGGGCACGCGGGCGCGCGCGCGCCGGTGCAGGGCGCGGGTCTTCGCCACTTTCGAAAGCTGGCGGCGCAGGCGCAGGATGGCTTCGTCGATGGCGCGCCTGTCGGCCTCGATCTGGGTTTCGCCGGGGCCGCCGACAAAGCCGAGCCCGCCGCGCTGGCGCTCGAGGTGCGTCCAGGCGCGCACCAGCCGGGTGCGCTGATAGGAGAGCGCGGCCAGCTCCACCTGCAGCACGCCTTCGCGGGTCTGGGCGCGATCGGCGAAGATCTCGAGGATGAGCCCGGTGCGATCGAGGATCTTCAGCCCCCATTCGCGCTCGAGATTGCGCTGCTGGATCGGCGTCAGCGGGCCGTCCACCAGCACCAGATCGATCCCTTCGGCGGCGAATTTCGCGCCAAGATCGGCCACCCGCCCCTTGCCGAAGAGAAGCCCCGGCCGCGGCTTCTGCAGGCTGACGATCTCGCCCCCCGCCACCTCCACATGCGGCAGCGCGCGCGCCAGCGCCATGGCCTCGCCGAGCGCATGTTCGGGGCTCTGGCTGCGCCGGTGGCCGCGGATATCGGGGTGCAGCACGAAGGCGCGGGTATCCCCCGCCCGACGCCCCTCGCCCAAGGCTATTCTTCGCCGTCGTAGAGGCTGATCGGCTGGCTCGGCATGATGGTGGAGATCGCGTGCTTGTAGACAAGCTGCGATTGCCCGTCGCGGCGCAGCAGAACGCAGAAATTGTCAAACCAGGTGATCACGCCCTGCAGCTTCACGCCGTTGATGAGAAAGATCGTGACCGGAATTTTCGTCTTGCGGACGTGATTGAGAAAGGCATCCTGCAAATTCTGTCTGTCGGCAGCCATCTATTTCACCTTTTTTTGTTATCTGCCGGCCAACCGCCAGCAGGATACATGACATCCCGCATGATTATGGAACGGCTTTGCGCAAGATTCCACCCCCTAAAACAGATTGTTGCCGGGTGGTAAACGATGTTGTTGCAGGGATGCAGCGCATGGGTGCGAATGGGGGGCGGAGGGTGCCGGCGCGGCAGCGGGCCACCACGATCAGCGCCGCCACAGATCCGGGTTGAGCAGGGCGATGATGGTGAGCGTGCCGAGCCGGCCCAGCACCATGGCCGGAATCAGGATGGCCTTTGCCCCGGTGCCGATGTCCGACCACGCCAGCGGATGATCGCCCGCGAGGCCCGCCAGCGGGCCGGTGGTGGTGAAGGCGGCGATGGAGAAGATGCTGGACGCCTCGAAATCGAGCCCGGCCAGCGAAAGCAGGATCATCACCAGGGCAATGGAAAACGCAAACAGCGAAAAGCCCACCCAGGCGATGAAGGCGCCGTTGCGGCGCAGGTGGCCCCCGATGCCGCGTGCGCCCTGCACCGAGGAGGGATAGACCATGCGCTCGATTTCCCGCGCCCCGTGGCGATAGAGAACGATCACCCGCAAGAGCTTCACCCCCCCCGCCGTGGTGCCCACACCGCCTCCGATCAGCGCCAGGCCGACAAGAACGAGCCCGCTCGTGTTCATCCCCGACCAGCCCTGCGCCGCGTCCCATGAGGCGGATGTGAAGCCGTTGGTGGTGAGAAAGGAAAGCACGGTGAAGGCTCCGCCCCAGAGCGCATGGGCGGCGGCGGCGGGATCCTCCGCGGCATCGAGATCGAGCGCAGCGATGAAATGGCGCAGGAACAGAACCACGGCAAGCCCGCTCACGATCCAGAACGCCAGCCGCAGTTCGGGATCACGCCCGAGGCGGGAAAGAAAGCGGCCCCGGGGGATGGAAAGGAAGCTGCGGCGGGTGATGGCAAAGAGGAGAAAGGCGAAGATCAGCATCTCTCCGCCCAGCCCCGCGCCGGCGCCTTCGAGCCCGCCCACGGGGGAAATGCCGCTCGTGGACATGGTTGCCATCGCATGGCAGAGCGCCACGAAGGAGCGATCGCCCGCCAGCGTGAGGCCGAGCCAGAGAAGAAGCGTCAGCCCGATATAGACAGGCAGCAGGCGGCGGCTGTAGCGCATCAGGCGATGGCGCCGGACAGCACCTTCGCCACCATCACCCCCCCCGCCCCCGGGATCGAAGCCTTCAAGCGGGCCTCCCGCCCCGATCCCGCCCGAGGTCGTGAGTTCGAAGCCGCCGAGATTGAGCGGCGCCATGATGGAGATCGCCAGCACCCACATCATGAAGCCGCCGAGCCAGCCCACCAGCGCGCGCCACAGATGCAGCGCCTCGCTCAGCCTCTCGGGCGGGTCGAAAAGCGTGGCCCCGGTGGTGGTGAGGCCC
>JALVEX010000029.1 GCA_027030435.1 Paracoccaceae bacterium | reverse complement strand
ATGACGCGGCCGGCGCCGGCACGCTGATCGATCCCGCGCGCTACCGCTTCGTGCCCGACGAGCACCGCCCGCGCATCGAGGCCACGGGGGCCTGTCTGCCCTCGATCCCCGAAGGCGGGCACGGGGAGATCGAATTCACCGCCGGCTACGCGCCGGACTGGGGCGGGCTGCCGGCCGATATCGGCCAGGCGGTGATGCTGCTCGCGGCGCATTATTACGAGCACCGCCATGCGGGGCAGGCGCCGGAGGAAGGGGAGATGCCCTTCGGCGTTTCCGCGCTGATCGAGCGCTACCGCACGGTGCGCATCCTTGGGGGGCGGCGCGGATGAGACACCCCAATCTCAATCGAAAGCTGGTGCTGGAAGAGGCGAGCCGCACCCCCGATGGCGCGGGAGGCTGGAGCGAGACATGGAGCGTGATCGGCACCCACTGGGCCGAGATGCAGGCGCTGAGCGGGCGCGAGAGGGGCGATGATCTGAGCGTCATTTCCGGCGCCGGCTACCGCTTCATCCTGCGCGCGGTGCCCTTCGGCGCGCCCTCGCGCCCGCGCCCCGAGCAGCGCTTTCGCGCCGGCAGCCGGATCTTCCGCATCCTGGCCGTCAGCGATCACGATCCGGCCGGGCGCTACATCGCCTGCCATGTGCGCGAGGAGGTGGTGACATGAGCTACGGCGCAGCGGCGGCGCTTCAGGCCGCCATCTATCAGCATCTCGCCGCCGACAGCACCCTTCAGGGGCTGATCGGCAGCAATATCTACGATGACGTGCCCCCCGGGCCGCTCCCGGGCACCTATGTGAGCCTCGGCATCGAGGATGTGCGCGACCGCTCCGACAAGACGGGGCGTGGGGCGCTTCATATCCTGACGGTGAGCGTGGTTTCCGATGCCGCCGGTTTCCAGGTGGCGAAAACCGTGGCGGCGGCGGTGAGCGATGCGCTCTCGGGCGCGGCGCTCAGCCTTGCGCGGGGGGTGCTTGTCTATCTCGCTTTCGAGCGCGCCAGGGCACGGCGCGCGGGCACCTCTGACAGGCGGCGCATCGATCTTCGCTTCCGCGCCCGCGTGGATGACGGCTGACGCGCCCAGGGCGCGCGTTTGCGCCGGCACCCGGGCGGGAGGCGGCAGCGGACGGCCCTTCGGGGGAAATGACCATTTGCAGATTGGAGAACAGCCATGGCGGCTCAGAACGGCAAAGACCTTCTCATCAAGCTCGACATCACCGGATCGGGCAGCTTCACCACCATCGCGGGGCTGCGCGCGACGCGCATCAGCTTCAATGCGGAAAGCGTGGATGTGACCAGCCTCGAAAGCCAGGGCGGCTGGCGCGAGCTTCTCGGCGGCGCAGGCGTGAAATCGGCGACGATCTCGGGCAGCGGGGTGTTCCGCGACGACGCGACGGACGAGCGCGCCCGCCAGATCTTCTTTGACGGCGAAACCCCGGCCTTTCAGGTCATCATTCCCGATTTCGGGGTGGTGGAAGGCCCCTTCCAGATCACCGCGATCGAATATGCCGGCAATCACGACGGCGAGGCGACCTATGAATTGAGCCTCGCCTCGGCCGGCGCGCTCACCTTCACCCCGGCGCCCTGATGGGGGGCGGGATGGCCAACCCCTGGGCCGGCGAGGTGCGCCTCGTGCTCGATGGCGAGCCCCATGCCTGCAAGCTCACCCTCGGGGCGCTGGCGGAGATGGAGGCGGCGCTGGAGAGCGGCTCGCTCATCGATCTGGTGGAGCGTTTCGAGGCGGGGCGCTTCACCACCCGCGACGTGCTGGCGCTGATCGTGGCGGGCCTGCGCGGCGGCGGCTGGCGGGGCACGGCGAAGGATCTCGTGAGCGCCGAGATCGAGGGCGGCCCCGTGGAGGCGGCGCGGGTGGCGGCGCAGCTGCTGGCGCGCGCCTTCGCCGTGGGGGGCGGGGAGGGATGACGCGCGGGCGCACGGGCGGCGGCGCGGGCAGGCTCGACTGGCCGGCGATGCTGCGCGCCGGGATCTCGGGCCTCGGGCTCGGGCCCGATCAGTTCTGGCGGCTGACGCCGGCGGAATTCCTCCTGATGCTGGGCGAGGGCGGCGGGCCGGCGCCTCTGGGGCGGCGGCGCTTCGAGGAGCTTCTCGCCGCCTTCCCCGATCATTCGCAACATTCACCGGAGCAAGCGAAAAATGGCAATTGAACCCGGCGATCTCGCCGTTCTGGAAGAGGAGCTCGCGGCGCTCGAGGGCACGATGGGGGGCGCGGGCGCCATGGCCCGGGCCTTCGAGGGGGAGCTGGCGCGGATGCGGGATTCGCTCTCCGTGACCGGGCGCAGCGTGGACACCATGTCGCGCGGCCTCAGCCGCGGGCTTAAGCGGGCGTTTGACGGCATCGTGCTCGATGGCATGAAGCTCACGGATGCGCTCGATCAGGTGGCGCAATCGATGATCAACACCGCCTACAATGCCGCGATCCGCCCGGTGGCCAATCACTTCGGCGGGCTGATCGCTGAGGGGGTGGACGGCCTCGTGCAGGGGCTCCTGCCCTTCGCGAAGGGCGGGGCCGTGAGCCAGGGGCGGGTGATGCCTTTTGCGCGCGGCGGCATCGTCAATGGCCCCACGCCTTTCGCCATGCGCGGCGGCGCAGGGGTGATGGGAGAGGCCGGGCCCGAGGCGATCATGCCGCTCACCCGCGGCCCCGACGGGCGCTTGGGCGTGCAGGCGGCGGGGAGCGGCAATGCCCGCCCCGTCACCGTGGTGATGAACATCACCACCCCGGATGTGGAGGGCTTCCACAGGAGCGAAAGCCAGATCGCGGCGCAGATGAGCCGGGTGCTCGGGCGCGCGGCGCGCAACAGGTAGGCGCGCCGGGCGCGGCCAGCCGGATAACAACCAGCCGGATAACAAGAGGAGGGAAGGCCGATGGGCTTTCACGAGGTGAGATTCCCCGCCAATCTGAGCTTCGGCTCGATCGGCGGGCCGGAGCGGCGCACGGAGGTGGTGACGCTCGCCAACGGCCATGAGGAGCGCAACAGCCCCTGGGCCCATTCGCGCCGCCGCTACAATGCCGGCATGGGGCTGAGATCGCTGGACGATATCGAAACCCTGATCGCCTTCTTCGAGGCGCGCCAGGGGGAGATGTTCGGCTTTCGCTGGAAGGACTGGGCGGATTACAAATCCTGCAAGCCTTCGGACGAGGTGCATTTCGAGGATCAGGCGATCGCCACCGGCGACGGGGCAGAGACGGCCTTTCAGCTCGTCAAGTCCTATGCTTCGGGAGGCGAAAGCTACGCCCGCCCGATCACCAAGCCGGTGGCAGGCACGGTGCGCGTCGGCGTGGCGGGCACGGAGCTTCAGGAGGCGGTGCATTACAGCGTGGACACCGCCACCGGGATCATCACCTTCGCCACCCCGCCCGATGTGGGGGCCGGGATCACGGCGGGCTTCGAATTCGATGTGCCGGTGCGCTTTGCCACCGACCGCATCCAGACATCGGTGGCCAGCTTCCAGGCGGGCGAGGTGCCCGATGTGCCGGTTGTGGAGGTGCGTGTCTGATGGCGATTTCACCGGAGTTTCAGGCCCATCTCGAAAGCGGCCTCACCACGCTCGCGCGCTGCTGGGCGGTGGAGCGGCGCGATGGCACGGTGTTCGGCTTCACCGATCATGACCGCGATCTCGCCTTCGAGGGCATCACTTTCCGCGCCGATACCGGCCTCACCGCGCGCGCGCTCGAGCAGACCACGGGCCTCGCGGTGGACAACAGCGAGGCGCTCGGCATCCTCTCGGATGCCTCGGTGAAGGAGGAGGACATCGCCGCCGGGCGGTTTGACGGCGCCGGGGTCAGGGCCTGGCTGGTGAACTGGCAGGAGGTGGGCCAGCGGGTGCTCCTCTTTGCCGGCACGATCGGCGAGATCCGGCGAAAGGGCGGCGGCTTCGAGGCCGAGCTGCGCGGGCTGGCCGAGGTGCTCAACCAGCCCCAGGGGCGGATCTACCAGAAGCCCTGCACGGCGGTTCTGGGCGATGGCGATTGCCGCTTCGATCTCGCAACGCCCGGCTACCGCGCCGAACTGGCGGCGGAGGAGGTGGTGGCGGGGGAAACGGGCGGTGCGCGGATCTTCCGCTTCGCCGATCTCTCCGCCTTTGACGAACGCTGGTTCGAGCGCGGCCGCCTCACGGTGCTTTCGGGCGCGGCGGAGGGGCTGACGGCGCTCATAAAGAACGACCGCCTTTCCAACAGTGGCCGCGAGATCGAGCTTTGGGAAGCCTTGCGCGCGCCGGTTCTGCCGGGCGACATGCTGCGCATGGACGCGGGCTGCGACAAGCGCGCCGAGACCTGCCGGCTGAAGTTTCAGAACTTCCTGAATTTCCGGGGTTTTCCGCATATTCCGGGGGATGACTGGCTGATGAGCTATCCGAGCCGCAGCGGCGTCAATGACGGCGGGAGCCTGCAGGGATGAGCGCCATCGGCATGCGCGCGGCCAGAGAGGCGCGGGCCTGGATCGGCACGCCCTACCGCCATCAGGCCTCAACGAAGGGCGCGGGGTGCGATTGCCTCGGGCTGCTGCGCGGGGTGTGGCGCGCGCTTTACGGCGAAGAGCCCGAGCCCGTGCCGCCCTACACGCCCGACTGGAGCGAGCCAGAGGGCGAGGAGCGGCTCCTCGCCGCCGCCCTGCGCCATCTTCGCGCCAAGCCGCTCGATGCGCCGGCCGCGGGCGATGTGCTCCTGTTTCGGATGCGCGCGGGCAGCGTTGCCAAGCATCTGGGGCTGCAGGGCCGGACAGGCCCCGCGCCCAGCTTCATTCACGCCTATACGGGGCACGGGGTGATCGAAAGCCCCTTGAGCGCCCCCTGGCAGCGCCGCATCGTGGCGCGTTTTCAATTTCCCGGGGAGGGATCCTGAATGGCTACTCTCGTTCTTTCGGCCGTCGGCGCGGCGGTGGGGGCTTCCGTCGGCGGCTCGGTGCTGGGGCTTTCGAGCGTCATCATCGGGCGCGCGGTGGGGGCGACGCTGGGGCGCGTGCTCGATCAGAGCCTCATGGGCGCGGGCTCGGAGGTGGTGGAGACGGGGCGCGTGGAGCGCTTCCGCCTTACCGGCGCCAGCGAGGGCGCGCCGATTGCGCAGGTCTATGGCCAGTGGCGTGTGGCGGGGCAGGTGATCTGGGCCACGCGCTTTCAGGAGCATGTGGCCACTTCGGGCGGTGGCGGCAAGGGCGCGCCCAAGCGGCCGAAAACCACCACCTACAGCTATTCGATCAGCCTTGCGATCGCCCTTTGCGAGGGCGAGATCACGCGGGTGGGGCGGATCTGGGCCGACGGGGTGGAGATCGCGCGCGACGATCTCAATCTGCGGGTTTACAAGGGCGGCGAAGATCAGATGCCCGATCCGAAGATCGAGGCGGTGGAGGGCACGGGGGCCGCGCCTGCCTATCGCGGCATCGCCTATGTGGTGATCGAGGATCTGGAGCTTGCGCCCTACGGCAACCGGGTGCCGCAGTTCACCTTCGAGGTGGTGCGCCCCGCCCAGCCAAGCCAGCCGCCGGAGATCGCCCAGGGGGTGCGGGGCGTGGCGCTCATTCCCGGCACCGGCGAATACAGCCTCGCCACCACCCCGGTGCATTACGACGAAGGCCCCGGCCTCAGCCGCAGCGCCAATGTCAACAGTCCGAGCGGCAAGAGCGATTTCGTTACCTCCGTGGAG
>JALVEX010000028.1 GCA_027030435.1 Paracoccaceae bacterium | reverse complement strand
CCGGGCCGAAGGAATATTCGACGCCGTCCCTTTCCTCGGCCTGGCGCAGGATGTTGTTGGCGCGGCGGAAGCCCTGGATCAGGTTTTCGCCGTCATCGGTGCGCAGGAAGGCCTGCAGCGCTTCGGCGCGCTTGACGAGAAGCGCCAGATCATCGGCGCCCGGCATGGAAAGGCAGGCATCGATCACGTCGTGGGAAATGCCGCGATCGCGCAGGAACACCTTGAGGCGATCATGGAAGAAGGCGAGGAGATCCTCTGCATCGGCTTCATGCGGCGTTTTCGCGAAGAGATCGCGGAGGGGGGCGCGGATATCGTTCTCGAGGATGAGGCGGATCACGCCGAGCGCGGCGCGGCGCAGGGCGAAGGGATCTCTGGAGCCGGTGGGCTTTTCATCGATGGCCCAGAAGCCGGCGAGGGTATCGAGCTTGTCGGCCAGCGCCACGGCGACGGAGACCGGCGCCGTGGGCACCGCGTCGGAAGGGCCGAGGGGGGCGTAATGCTCTTCGCAGGCGGCGGCGATTTCGGGGGCGAAGCCCGCGGCCTCTGCATAGTAGCGCCCCATCGTGCCCTGAAGCTCGGGGAATTCATAGACCATCTCGCTCGAGAGATCGGCCTTGGCGATTTCGCCGGCCTGTGCGGCCTGATCGGGATCGGCGCCGGCGAGCGGGGCGATCTCGCGCGCAAGGGCCGAGATGCGGGAGATGCGCTCCTTCTGGCTGCCGAGGCGGTTGTGAAAGGTCACATGGGCGAGCGCCTCAATCCAGGGCGCCATCCTTTCATCCCGCGCCACGCGCAGATCGTTTTCCCAGAAGAACTTCGCGTCCGACAGCCGGGCGAACAGCACCTTCCGGTTGCCGGCGAGGATGGTGGCGCCGTTGTCGGGGGTTTCGATATTGGCGACGGTGACGAATTTCTCGATGCGGCCGGTTTTCGGGTTCCTGACCGAGAAGAACTTCTGGTGCTCGCGCATGGAGGTCTGCAGCACTTCGGGCGGGAGGGAGAGGAATTCTTCGGCAATCTCGCCCATCAGCACCACCGGCCATTCCACCAGCCCGGCGACTTCCGAAAGAAGGCCCTTGTCTTCCACAAGCTCGAGCCCCTGGGCGAAGGCCTGGTTGGTGGCATCGTGCAGGATGCGATCGGCCCGCTCGCCCGCATCGAGCACCACGCGAGCGCGGGCAAGCTTTTCGCGGTAATCCTCGAAGGAGGTGACGGCAAAGGGCTTGGGCGCCATGAAGCGGTGGCCGCGGGTGGTATCGGAGGCGGCGATGCCATCCACTTCGAGGGGCACCACGCGCCCGCCCTCGTCATCGGAAAGAATGCAGAGGATGGAGTGGAGCGGGCGCACCCAGCGCAAGGAGCCGCTGCCCCAGCGCATGGATTTGGGCCAGGGAAAATTGCGGATGGTGGCTTCGAGCACCTCGGCCACGATCTCGGGCGCGGGGCGGCCGGGGCGCTCGATCACCGCGAAAAGCACCTCTCCCTTCTTCGTCTCGCGAATCTCCAGCTGATCGCGCGAAAGGCCGGTGCTGCGCAGGAAGCCCTCGATCGCCTTGGCGGGCGCATCGGCGCGCGGGCCCTTGCGCTCTTCACGGGTGGCGGGGCTTTCGCCCGCCAGCCCCTCGACGGCAAGCGCAAGGCGGCGGGGCGTGACGAAGGCGCCGGCGGAAGAATAGGTGAGCCCGCCCTCCACCAGCCCGTTGGTGACGAGGCGCTTCAGATCCTCCGCCGCGCGCGCCTGCATGCGGGCGGGGATTTCCTCGGAGAAGAGTTCAATCAGCAGATCCGGCATCGAAGGGGCCCTTTTCATCGAATTTTTCGTTGAGCTGCTGCCAGGCATAGGCGCGCCCGTCGGGATATACGGCGATCACGCGATCCACGCCATAGTGGATATTCTTGCGCGAAAGAAAGGCGACGGCCTCGCCCTCTTCCAGCGCCCGCCCGATGGCTTTCGCATCATAGCAATCGAACCACGAAGGGCCGGTCAGCGGCTCGGGGCGATCGTAGATCACATATGTTTCGCTCAGCATCGGCAATGACATCGGCACCGTGAAACAGGCGCGAAAGCGGATCGGGGCGTTATCGGCATCTATGCCCCGGAAATCATCCACCGGGATGGTTTCGGGCTGGCCGGAGGTGAGGGAAACCATCTCGATCCGCGCCGCCTCGGACGTCACCTCGCGATAATAGGCATAGACTTGGAGATAATAGAGGGCCGCGCCCGCAATCAGAGCGATCACCACGAGCCCGATTCCGATGATCCTGCCATTCATCCTGACCCTCCGTTCCTCGTCAGACAATACGGGCAACCGCAATCACCGCTATCCAGCGCCTTGTGCATCAGCCCATGGACAACGCCGAGCGGTGCCGAATTTCCCTGAATCTTCCGACATTCCGCCAAGGCATGGGGAGTATGGGGGCTGCGCCGGCTTTTTTCTCCGACGGAGGACCTGCGGCTGCCCGGGTGGGCGCGAATGCGCCCGCCGAGGGGGCGGGCGGGCGCAGGCCCGGGCCGCTCTGCGCCCCGGGCGGAACAAATCCGATCAGGCGCAACATGTTCGAGAATGGGATGTTTCCCTTTCACGGATCTTACGGAGCCGGCATCGTCAAGGTAGAGCTGAAACATGAAAAAGGCAGCCGGGTGAGAACCACGCCCCAACGAATCGCCTGAGCCATTCTCCCGACCGCATCCCTCCCGTATCTGGCTGTTGTTAACATCGCGCCATACCCGCCACGCATACGATACATGCTCCCCGCGCCCGCCGTTCACGCCGCCGCGCCCCCGGCCGGGGTGCGCAGGAAGGCATCGGCGCACATCTTCGCCAGCGCCCGCACCCGGCCGATATAGGCCTGGCGCTCTGTGACCGAGATCACCCCGCGCGCGTCCAGCAGATTGAAGATGTGGCTGGCCTTGATGCACTGATCATAGGCCGGATGCGCCATGACGATCTTCCTGCCGGTTTTCGGATCCACCTCGGGCTCGGCCAGGATGCGCCTGCATTCGTTCTCGGCTTCCTCGAAATGGCGCAGCAGCATGTCGGTATCGGCCACGTCGAAATTGTAGCGCGAATATTCCTCCTCCGTCTGGCGGAACATGTCGCCATAAGAAAGCGGGATCGGGGCATCGGGGGCGTTGAAGGGCATCTCCATAACGTGATCGATCCCCAGCACATACATGGCGAGCCGTTCGAGCCCGTAGGTCAGCTCGCCCGAGACGGGGCGGCAATCATGCCCGCCCACCTGCTGGAAATAGGTGAACTGGCTCACCTCCATGCCGTCGCACCACACTTCCCAGCCAAGCCCCCAGGCGCCGAGCGTCGGGCTTTCCCAATCGTCCTCCACAAAGCGTATATCGTGCATGGCCATGTCGATGCCGATGGCTTCGAGGGAGCCGAGGTAGAGATCCTGAAGGTTCTCCGGCGAAGGCTTGATGATCACCTGATACTGGTAATAGTGCTGCAGGCGGTTGGGATTTTCGCCATAGCGTCCGTCGGTGGGGCGGCGCGAGGGCTGCACATAGGCGCCCGCCCAGGGCTTCGGCCCCAGCGCGCGCAGGGTGGTGGCGGGGTGGAAGGTGCCCGCGCCCACTTCCATGTCATAGGGCTGGAGGATGGCGCAGCCCTGCCCGGCCCAGTATTCCTGCAGGCGCAGGATCACTTCCTGAAAGCTCTTCGGTCTGGTCGTCTTTTCCGGCTTCGCCATCTTGCATCGCGCTCCACTCTCAAGGCGCGTTCTCCATAGGCAACCGGCGCGGCAGGGTCAATCGAATCGAAGCGCCCGGGGGACGGCGCGGATCGCCCGGGGCGGGCAAAGGGGGTGCAAAATCTGAAAACTCTGCTAATCAGGGGGCAGACGCGCCGGGCTGGCGGCGATGTGACGGGGCAGGCAACGGGACGGAAAGACGGCATGAGCAGAATAACCACCGGGCGGCCCGCAAGGGGCCTGCTGGCAGTGCTGACGCTGACGCTCGGCGTGATCCTCCTGGCAGGGGCGGTGGCGCCGCTCTCCGCTCAGGTGCTATCATGGATCCAGATCGAAGCCCGCCCGAGCCTGCGCGAGGCCGAGGCGCGCGCGCGCCACTACAGCGCCCGCCTGGAAGATGTGAACGGCTTTTCCAT
>JALVEX010000027.1 GCA_027030435.1 Paracoccaceae bacterium | reverse complement strand
TATGCGATCGTGCTCGGCCCCTATGCGCCCGATGATGCCGCCCGCCGCCTCGCCCGCCTCAAGGGCGCAGGCCGCATCCCCGCCGACAGCTTCATCACCGATGGCCGCAATTTCCGCCAGCGCTTCTGGCCGGTCGGCGCCGGGGCTCTGGCGCCCGCGGGCAATCGGAGCGGCCCCCGGGCGCAAACGCCCGGCGGAGGCCTTGAGCCGAGCGATCAGGGCGCACAGGGCGCACAGGATGCGCAATCGCCCGCAAACCCGCCCGCCGAAGATCCTGCCGCCGGCGATGTTCCATCCGCGCAGGATGATCTCGCGCTCAATGACGAAACCCCGCGCGCGGCCAGGGCCGGCGAGGCCCGCCTCACCCGCGAAGAGCGCAAGGAGCTTCAACGCGCCCTCAAATGGGCCGGCTTCTACAGGGGCGGGATCGACGGCGCCTTCGGCCGCGGCACCCGCGCCGCCATGCGCGCCTGGCAGAAGGCGCGGGGGCTCAGCCCCACCGGCATCCTCACCACCGCCCAGCGCCGCGCGCTCCTGCGCGACTGGCGCCGCCCGCTCATCGAGGCCGGCATGAAACAGGTGCGCGACATGAGCGCCGGCATCGAAATCGATCTGCCGCTGAAGCTGGTCGATTTCACCCGCTACGCCCCCCCGCTCGCCCATTACGACAGCCGCAATGATTCCGGCGTGCGCGTGTTCCTGATCTCCCAGGAAGGGGATGAAACGGCGCTGGCGGGGCTCTACGAGGTGCTCCAGAGCCTCGAGATCATCCCTCCCGAAGGCAAACGTTTCCTGAAGAGGCGGGAGTTCATGATCGAGGGCGCCGACGGCAAGATCGCGAGCCACGCCGAGGCGCGGCTCGATGATGGCCTGATCAAGGGCTTCATCCTCGTGTGGCCAGCGGGCGATGAAACGCGCCGCGCAAGGGTGCTCGATGACATGCGCGCGAGCTTCAGGGCCCTGCCCGGCATCAGCCTTGACGATCTCGCCCAGCCCCCGGGCGAAGATCAGAGCGTGGATCTCGTGGCCGGGCTCGAAATCCGCAAGCCGCGCCTCTCGCGCTCGGGCTTCTTCGTGGATGGCAGGGGCAGCGTCCTCACCACCCTTGATGCGGCCAGCCAGTGCGGCAGGATCACCATCGACGATGAATACGAGGCCCGCCTCGAGGCCGCCGATCCCGCCCACGGGCTGGCGCTCATCGCCCCCGCCGAGCCCCTCGCCCCCGCCGCCCGGGCCCGCCTGCGCGCCCAGCCCCCAAGGCTCGGCTCCGAGATCAGCGTCGCCGGCTATTCCTACGAGGGGCTTCTCGATGCACCGAGCCTCACCTTCGGCCGCCTCGCCGACATGCGCGGCCTCGATGGCGAGGCCTGGCTCTACCGGCTCGAGATCGCCGCCCGGCCGGGGGATGCGGGCGGTCCGGTGCTCGATCGGGGCGGGCTGGTGCTGGGCATGCTGCTGCCCCGCCTGGCAGATAACAGCCGCCGCCTGCCCGATGACGTCCATTTCGCCGCCAGGGCCGCGGCGCTCGCCGGT
>JALVEX010000026.1 GCA_027030435.1 Paracoccaceae bacterium | reverse complement strand
CGTGAGGGTGAGGAGGCCGCACAGGCCGCGCCCATCCCCATCACCATTCTGCGTCCCGGTCTGGTGCTGGCGGACGGCAGCTACGGCGGCTCATCCCTTGCCCGCGCGCTGGCTGCGCTGCCGCTCGTCACGCCTGTGATCGGCACGGGCAATCAGCCCTTCAACCCGATCCATGCCGATGATCTGGCGGCACTGGCAATCGAGGCGCTTGAGGCCGATACGCCGGCCCGGCCAGTCGAAATCGGGGGGCCGGAGCGGATCACCCAAACCGCCCTGCTGACCAGATTGCGCGCATGGCTGGGCCTGCGCCCGGCCCGCATCCTGCGCCTGCCCCTGCCGCTGGCCCGCCTGATGGGCCGCATCGGGGATGCCCTGCGCCTTGCTCCGATCTCGGCCACATCGGTGCAGCAGTTGGAACAGGGCGTGGCAACGAACACAACCGAACAGAACCGCCATTTCAAAACCCGCCCGCGCGGCTTTGCCACCTTCCTGCGCGCCCGCCCCTCGCAAACGCAAGACCTGTGGCACGCCCGCCTCTACCTGCTGCGCCCCGTTTTGCGGCTGACGCTGGCACTGATGTGGCTGGCCTCGGGGCTGATCGGCCTGCTGCTGCCCGCCGACAGCTTCCTGCCCCATGTTTCGGGCCTGTTGCCTGACAGCTTTCTGATCGCCGCCGCCCGCATCACCGGCACGATTGACCTTTTGGTCGCGCTGGCCCTTCTTCGCGCATGGCGTTTGAAACAAATCGCATGGCTGCAATTTGCAATGGTCGCGGGCTATACGGTGGGCCTAAGCCTGATCAACCCCGCCCTCTGGCTGGACCCGTTCGGCGGTTTGCTGAAAAACCTGCCCATCCTCGTGCTGATCCTGATCCACCGCGTGCTGGAAGAGGAACGGTAAATGGATCCGTATCTGACCCTGAAATGGCTGCATATCCTCTCCTCCACCGTGCTGTTCGGCACCGGCATTGGCACGGCATTTCAGATGGTCTGGGCGTGGCGCACGGGGCGGGTGGAAACCATCCATTCCGTCGCCTCAGGCGTGGTTGTTGCCGACTGGATCTTCACCACGCCCGCCGGATTCATCCAGCCGCTCACCGGTTACCTGCTGATCCTGCAACAAGGCCATGACTGGAACGAGCCCTGGCTACTGCTGACCTATGCCCTCTACATACTGGCCTTTCTCTGCTGGGCCCCGGTCGTTCACCTGCAAATCAGCATCCGCGATCTGGCAGGAGCCGCACTGGCCGGCAACACGCCCCTGCCAGAGCGCGCCCGCAAGGATTTCCGCCTGTGGTTTGCTCTGGGCTGGCCCGCCTTCGCGGCCCTGATCTGCATATTCTGGCTCATGGTCAACCGGCCTGAAATCACTCTCTGACGCTCAAACCTGCGTGAAATTCGCCGCCCTCACGGGGCAGTGTTTTGCCTCCCCTCCGGCCCCGGCGCCATGCTGGCGGCAAAGGAGCACAGGCATGACGCAGATACTGGAAAGAATGTCCGATCCCCGCTGGCGCGAAGCCATGGGCCGGCGTTTCGAGGCGCTGACCGACGAGGTTTTCCACGTCGTCCGCTGGGCGATGATCGTGGGCTTCATGCGCTACCTCGAAACGCTCTATCAGGCCCCGGCCTTCACCGTGGCGCGCTGGGTGCTTTCCTTCTTCCTCTTCGGCTACATCGCCTCGCGCTTCCTGCTGCGCCCCGAGATCAGGCTTTTCCCGAACACCACGAACCCTGCGCTGATCGCCCTGCGCCATGTGGTGAATTTCGCCGTCTGCTTCATCGTCTTCGCGCTGGTGCTCCGGGGGGTAGGGATACTGAGCGACGCGGCCGGCGCTTTTCGCACCCTGCGCTGAAAATGCGCCGGCTTGCGGCAACATCGCCGTTGTCTGGGCGCGCGGGCTCGCGTATCAGTTGATGCGGCCCGGAGCGGGGCCGATACCGTTGTTCGCCAGAGGGAAGGCCCCATGAAAACCGTCAAGGATTACATCCGCACCATCGTCGATTTCCCCCATGAAGGGATCATGTTTCGCGATGTCACCACGCTTTTCGCCGATGCGCGCGGTTTTCGCATGGCGGTGGATCAGATGCTGCATCCCTATGCCGGCCAGGAGATCGACAAGGTCGTGGGGCTGGAGGCGCGCGGCTTCATCGTGGGCGGCGCCATCGCCCATCAGCTGACCAAGGGATTCGTGCCGATCCGCAAGAAGGGCAAGCTGCCCGGCGCCACCATTTCCGAGGCCTATACGCTCGAATACGGCGAGGCGGTGATGGAGATCCATGATGATGCCATCTCCCCCGGGGAGAAGATCCTGATCGTGGACGATCTTCTGGCCACCGGCGGCACGGCGGAGGCCAGCATCAAGCTGGTGGAGCGCCTCGGGGGCGAGATCGTGGGCTGCTCCTTCATCATCGACCTGCCCGATCTCGGCGGGCGCGAGCGGCTCGAGAAGCTCGGGATGAAGGTGCATACGCTTGTGGAATTCGAGGGCGCGTAATCCTTTCGTAAGGGAATCGCCCTATTGAGGATCCTGCCTGTCGGGAGCAGGCGCTGTTTGCACAGAAGTTGGCCGCCCCGTTGCCCCCCAACGGGGCGGTCGCACGTCAGGCAATGCCCCTGCGCGGCCCAAAGCATGGCACAAGCAGGCGGGGCGCTTACGCCTTCGCTTGCCTGTCCGGCCCCGCGGCCTCGGGCCGCATGGCAGCGGCGGCGGCGATCGCGGCCTGCCCGAGCGAGAGCCCGCCGTCATTGGCCGGCAGGCTTCGCGGCTGCAGGATCTCGAAGCCGGCGGCGGCAAGGCCCGAAGCGGCACCCTCGAGGAGCAGCGCATTCTGCATGACCCCGCCCGAAAGCACGATCCGCTCCGCGCCGCTGCGCCTTGCAAGGGCCGTGCCCGTTTCGATCAGGAGGCGGATCAGCGTATTGTGAAACCGCGCGGCGATGCGGGCGGGCGGCAGCGCATCCGCAAGATCGGCCAGGACGCCTTCCCAGAGCGGCGCCCAGCCGATGCTCTCGCCCTCTTCCCAGGCGTAGGATCCGCTCTCGCCGGGGCAGCTTTCGGCCAGCGCCTGCAGGCGCATCGCCGCCTCGCCCTCGTATTCCACCGCCTCGAAGGCGATGCCAAGCATCGCCGCCACCGCATCAAAGAGCCGCCCCGCGGAAGCCGCTGGCGGGGCGTTCAACCCCCGTTGCATCATCTGCGCGATCATCGCCACCGGCTTTTCGCCCAGCCTCTTCAGCGCCGGAAGATCGCCATGGCTTTCCCCAAGCGCCGCGATGGCATCGGGGCCGAAGGCGAAGATCAGATGCGCCAGCGCATTGCGCCAGGGCTGACGGTTCGCCTTGTCGCCGCCGGGCAGCGGGACGGGCGCGAAATGGCAAAGCCGGCGGAAGCCGTGAAAATCGGCCAGCAGGAATTCGCCGCCCCATATGGCGCCATCGGGCCCGTGGCCCAGCCCGTCGAGCACGATTGCGAGCACCGGGGGCGCGTCCGGCGCGAGGCCATGCTCGGCCATGACGCTGGCCACATGCGCATGATGGTGCTGCACCGCCACCAGATCCGCCCCGGCCGCTCCGGCCTCCTCTGCGCCGAGGCGGGTTGCGAAATATCCCGGATGCATGTCCGTCGCGATCACTGCCGGGGTGAAATCATGGGCGGCGCGAAACAGCGCCAGATTGCGGCGGAAATCCCGCTGGACCAGCGGATTTTCCATGTCCCCCATGTGCTGGCTCACGATCGCCTGCCCGCCATCCAGCAGGCAGTAGGTGTTCTTCAGATCCCCGCCGACCGCCAGCACCGGCGGCGCGGCCGAAAAGCCCGGATGCAGCAGGAGGGGAGCCGGCGCCTCGCCGCGCGCCCGGCGCAGGATCTGCGGTCGGCCCGCCACGATCTGCACCACCCCGTCGTCCACGCGGTTGACGATCTCGCGATCGTGCATGAGCCACAGATCGGCAATCCCCGCGAGGCCGGCGCGCGCCGCGTCATTGGCGATGATCTGGGGTTCGCCCGAGACATTGCCCGATGTGAGCACGATCGGGCCCTCGAGCGCGCGCATCAGCAGATGATGAAGGGGCGTGTTGGGCAGCATGATGCCAAGCCGCCCCTGCCCCGGCGCTATACCTTCGGCCAGCGGCTCCCCCGCGGGCGGAAGCAGGACGATCGGCGCGGACGGCGCCTTCAGGATCTCTTCCGCCTCCGGGCCGAGCCGCGCATGGCGTCTTGCCATCTCCAGATCCCGCACCATCACCGCAAGCGGCTTTCCCGGCCGGCGCTTGCGCCTGCGCAGCCGCGCCACCGCCTCTTCGCTGGTGGCATCGACAGCCAGCTGAAAGCCCCCGATCCCCTTGACGGCCACGATCCTTCCCGCCCTGATCGCCGCTGCGGCAGCCGCGATCGGATCGCCTGCGCACGGGCCGCTCTCATCCTCCAGCCACAGGCGCGGGCCGCACTCGGGGCAGGCATTGGGCTGGGCATGGAAGCGGCGGTCGGCCGGGTTTTCGTATTCTTCCCGGCAGGCGCCGCACATCTCGAATTCCGCCATGGAGGTATTCACCCGATCATAGGGAATGGCGCGGATGATCGAGAGCCTGGGGCCGCAGTTGGTGCAGTTGGTGAAGGCATAGCCGGCGCGCCGGTTGGCGGGATCGGAAATCTCATCAAGGCAATCGGCGCAGGTCGCGGCATCGGGCAGGATGCCGGTGCGCACCGCCCCCCCGCCGCTGCCGATGATCGAGAAATCCCGCCACTCCTCCTCCGCGCCCACAAGCGGGCGGACCTCCACCGCATCGATCCGCGCCAGCGGCGGCGCTTCGGCCCTGAGAGCATCGCGGAAGGCTTCGAGCATCGGCCGGGGCGCTTCCAGGCGCACAAGCACCCCCTCGCCATCGTTGCGCACATCGCCACGAAGCCCCATCCCGCGCGCAAGCTTCCACACGAAGGGGCGAAATCCGACCCCCTGAACCAGCCCGCGCACCCTTATCTGCCAGGTTTCAGCCATGCCGCCCCCGGGCTAATGCACGGTGCAGACCATGCAGGGATCGAAGGAGCGCACGATATGCTGCACGGATACGGGCGCTTCCTCCCCTTCCTGCACGGGCGCCCCCTCGAGCGCCGTTTCAAGCGGTCCGGGCTGGCCCGCCTCGTCGCGGGGGGAGAAATTCCAGGTCGTGGGGGCGATGATCTGATAATTCGCGATCCGCCCCTCCTCGACCCTCAGCCAATGGCCGAGCGCGCCGCGCGCCGCTTCCGTGAGCCCGGCGCCCTCGCCGCTTTCGAAAGCCGCGCCATGGGCGATGAAAGGCTCGCGCGGGCGGATCGCCGATAGCCACCGCTCCATCGCCGGCACCAAGAGCGCGATCTCGATGAAGCGCGCCACGATCCGGGCCTCCACGTTTCCCCGCCCCCCGGCCAGAAGATCGCGCGCCAGCGGATGGCCCGCCACCACCTGGCGCGCCAGCGCCCCCACTTCCGCGATACGCCCCTCGAGGCGCGGCGCCTTGCACCAGGTATAGCCGGCGCGCATCCCGCCATCGGGCTTCGTCTCGCCTTCGAAGGGATGGCGCGCGCCCTCTCCCTCGAGCCAGGCGCTGGTGATATCCTCGGAGATGAGGCCGGTATTGAGGCACCCAGCCCCGCCTTCCTCCCAGAGCCCGCGGGCGAAGAAATGGCCCTGCGC
>JALVEX010000025.1 GCA_027030435.1 Paracoccaceae bacterium | reverse complement strand
AACCGCCGGGTGTGCGAGCAGGGCACGGGCGAGATCGGTGGCGCGGGCGCTTTCCACGGAGATCTCGAAACCGTCCTCGCCCGTGTAGCCCGAGCGCGATATCCAGAGATCGCCGAAATCGGACGGGATCACCGCCACATCCATGAATTTCATCTCGGCCGCCCGCGGCGCAATCGCGGCCAGCGCCGCTTCCGCCTTCGGCCCCTGAAGGGCAAGGAGGGCGCGATCCCCGATCATCCCGATCTCGCAATCCGCGCCGATATGCGCCTGCATATGGGCCAGATCGGCTTCCTTGTTGGCGGCATTGACCACGAGGAAGAGATGATCGCCGCGATTGGCGAACATCAGATCATCGAGGATCCCGCCTTCCTCATTGGTGAAGAGCCCGTAACGCTGGCGGCCCTCCTTCAGCCCCAGCACGGAAGCCGGCACGAGGCGCTCGAGCGCGGCGGCCGCATCCTCATAAGCGCCCGAGCGCGGCCTGACGATCACCTGGCCCATGTGGCTCACATCGAAAAGCCCGGCGTTCTCGCGGGTGTGGAGGTGCTCCTTCAGCACTCCCATCGGGTATTGCACCGGCATTTCGTAGCCGGCGAAGGGCACCATCTTCGCGCCCAGCTCCAGATGGAGATCGTAAAGATCGGTTCGTTTCAGATCGCTCACGGGCGCGCCCCTTCTCTCTGGCCGGCCTCCTGTGCGGTGTTGCCGGCTTTCGGTGCCGGCCGAAGCCGGCAGATGGCGCCCCCTCTGTCCTTTCGCCTGAGATCGTTATCCCTTCGGCGGGCGCGAAAAGCGCCTCTCTCCAGAGTCTCACCGCCAGCACGGTCCCTTTGCCTGAGAGTTTACCGGGGCGGTTGCTCCTTCGGCACCGGCCTGGCACGCGGCCCGGCCGGATTCTCCCGTTGCTGACAGGCGGGAAGCTAGATCAACCTCGCCCATTCGGCAAGGCCCGTCATGCACATGATCTTCATGAGCGGGGTTGAATATTGCCGAAGGTTCAGCCCTGAAGCGGGCGCACGCCGATATCCCCCTCCGCACGGGCCGCCATGGCCTGCGTGGCGGCGTGAGAAGCGGCGGCGGTGGTGAAATAGGGGATGGCGTCCATCAGGGCGATGGCGCGGATGTCGCGGCTGTCCTCGATCGCTTGCGCACCCTCGGTGGTGTTCATCACCAGGGCGATTTCGCCATCCTTCAGCATGTCCACGATATTGGGCCGGCCCTCATAGACCTTGTTCACCACCTCGCATTCGATGCCGTTATCGCCAAGCCAGGCGCCGGTGCCGCGGGTGGCGACGATTTCGAAGCCGAGATCCTTCAGGATGCGCGCGGTTTCGGCCATCTCGGCCGTCTTGTCATCATCGCGGATGGAGATGAAGACCTTGCCCTCACGGGGCAGATCCACGCCCGCGCCCATCTGCGCCTTGAGGAAGGCCTGGGGGAAGGAGCGATCCCAGCCCATGACCTCGCCGGTGGAGCGCATCTCGGGGCCGAGGATGGTATCGACGCCGGGGAAGCGATTGAACGGCAGCACGGCTTCCTTCACCGAAAACCAGGGCATGTCGGGATCGGCGAGGGTCATCGGATCGCCGAAGGGGAGGGTATCTTCGGGGCTGGTGCCCTTGGGGTAGGGCGGGCGTTTCTGGAAATCGGCGAGCTTTTCGCCCGCCATCAGCCGCGCGGCGATGGAGGCGATGGCGCTGTCGGTCGCCTTGGCGACGAAGGGCACGGTGCGCGAGGCGCGGGGGTTGACTTCGATCAGGTAGATCTCGCCATCCTTCACCGCGAACTGCACGTTCATCAGCCCCACCACATCGAGCGCAAGGGCGAGCGCGCGCGTCTGGCGCTCCACTTCCTCGATGATCTCCCGCGGCAGGGTATAGGGGGGCAGCGAGCAGGCGCTGTCGCCCGAATGCACGCCGGCTTCCTCGATATGCTGCATGATGCCCGCCACATGCACATCCGTGCCGTCGCAGAGCGCATCCACATCCATCTCGATGGCACCGGCGAGGTAGCTGTCAAGCAGCACGGGGCTGTCACCCGAGACGACCACTGCCTCGCGGATGTAGCGCTCGAGATGGGGCATGTCGCGCACGATCTCCATCGCCCGCCCGCCAAGCACGTAGGAAGGCCGGATCACCAGCGGGAAGCCGATCTCCTCCGCCGCCTTCAGGGCTTCTTCGGCGGTGCCGGCGATGGCGTTTTTCGGCTGCTTCAGGCCGAGCTTTCGCACCAGCGCCTGAAAGCGCTCGCGATCCTCGGCGAGATCGATCGCATCGGGGCTGGTGCCGAGGATCGGGATGCCCGCCTCCTGGAGCGCATCGGCAAGCTTCAGGGGCGTCTGCCCGCCGAACTGCACGATCACGCCGTGGAGCGTGCCCTTTTCCTGCTCGGCGCGCAGGATCTCCATCACATGCTCGAAGGTGAGCGGCTCGAAATAGAGGCGGTCGGATGTATCGTAATCGGTGCTGACCGTTTCCGGGTTGCAGTTGATCATGATGGTTTCATAGCCCTGATCGGAGAGGGCGAAACAGGCGTGGCAGCAGCAGTAATCGAATTCGATCCCCTGGCCGATGCGATTGGGCCCGCCGCCGAGGATCACCACCTTCTTCTTTTCGGTGGGGCGGGATTCGCACTCCACCTCGCCCATGGCGGGGGCCTCGTAGGTGGAATACATGTAGGGCGTCTGTGCCTCGAATTCGGCGGCGCAGGTATCGATGCGCTTGAAGGCGGCGGTGACGCCCTTCGCAAGGCGTGCCTTGCGCACCTCGGCTTCGCCGAGGCCGGCAAGGGCGGCGAGGCGGGCATCGGTGAAGCCCAGCATCTTCAGCGCCCTGAGCCCCGCCTCATCTGCGGGCAGGCCTTCGGCCCGCACCCGCTCCTCGGCTTCCACGATCTCGCGGATGCGGGCGAGGAACCAGGGATCGAATCTGGTGACATCGTGGATTTCCGCGTCCGAAAGCCCGTGGCGCATGGCCTGGGCGATCACCCGCATGCGATCGGGAGATTGCACCGAAAGCGCCTTTATCACCGCCGATTTCTCGGGCGCGCCCTCGATTTCCACCTCGTCGAAGCCGGTGAGGCCGGTTTCCATGCTGGCGAGCGCCTTTTGCAGGCTCTCGTGGATGGTGCGGCCGATCGCCATCGCCTCGCCCACCGATTTCATCGCCGTCGAAAGCACCGGCTCGGCACCGGCGAATTTCTCGAAGGCAAAGCGCGGGATCTTGGTGACGACGTAATCTATGGTGGGCTCGAAGCTCGCCGGCGTCACTCTGGTGATGTCGTTGTCGAGCTCGTCCAGCGTGTAGCCCACTGCGAGCTTGGCGGCGATCTTGGCGATCGGGAAACCCGTGGCCTTCGAAGCCAGCGCCGAGGAGCGCGAAACCCGCGGGTTCATCTCGATCACCACCATGCGCCCGGTTTTCGGATCCACCGCCCATTGCACGTTGGAGCCGCCCGTTTCGACCCCGATCTCGCGCAGGACGGCGATCGAGCCCGAGCGCATCCTCTGGTATTCCTTGTCCGTCAGCGTGAGCGCGGGAGCGACGGTGATCGAATCGCCCGTATGAACGCCCATGGGATCGATATTCTCGATCGAGCAGATGATGATCGCGTTGTCGGCCGTATCGCGCACCACCTCCATCTCGAATTCCTTCCAGCCGAGTAGGCTTTCGTCGATCAGGATCTGGTTGACGGGGCTTGCATCGAGGCCGGTGCGGCAGAAGTGGATGAAATCCTCGCGGTTGTAGGCCACGCCGCCACCGGTGCCGCCAAGCGTGAAGGCGGGGCGGATGATGGCGGGCAGGCCCACATGCTCGATCGCGGCCATGGCTTCTTCCATGGAACTGGCGATGGTGGCGCGCGGGTTTTCAAGGCCGATGCGCTCCATCGCCTCGCGGAAGAGCTTGCGATCCTCGGCCATCTCGATGGCCTTGCGGTTTGCGCCGATCAGCTCCACGCCGTATTTCTCGAGCACGCCCATGTCATCGAGCGCGAGCGCGGTGTTGAGCCCGGTCTGCCCGCCCATGGTGGGCAGGATCGCATCGGGGCGCTCGCGCTCGATGATGCGGGCCACGATCTCGGGGGTGACGGGCTCGATATAGGTGGCGTCGGCGAGGCCAGGATCTGTCATGATCGTTGCCGGGTTGGAATTGACGAGGATCACCCGGTAGCCCTCTTCGCGCAGGGCCTTGCAGGCCTGGGCGCCGGAGTAATCGAATTCACACGCCTGGCCGATGATGATCGGCCCCGCGCCAATGATCATGATGGAGGAGATATCGGTTCTTTTAGGCATGGCGGATCCAAGGCTGCGCAAATTGTCGTGGGTTATAGACGGCAGCGGGGCATGTGCAAGCCCTTAGCGTCAATCGATGGGGGCGCGTGGCCAGGGATCGCGGGCCGATATCCTGACGCGGGCGGCCAAACCTCGGGATCAATCAACATTCGGTTGTCGCCATCCTTCCCGTGGGCCTGAGAGGAGCATTGCGGGCACGAAATTTTCATCTTGGGGACGATGGATTGTGATCATTCATTGCGCAATTACATGCTAGCCTGCCATGCCCATGAATTTCGCTCCATATGCAAGGGAATAACAGGTGACAACAGATCGCGCTCCGGATATCAGGCGCCGCCGCATCGAGTTTCTGCTCATCTATGCCGCCGCACCGATTGTCATGGCGGTTTTCCTGCCCGCCAAATGGATGTTTCCGGCGCTGTTCCTGATCACGATCGCCGGCATCTTCCTGCTTGTCGCCACGCCCGGCTTTCGCTGGCGCGAACTGCTTCGCGGCTGGCGTTTGGCCTTTGCACCCGCCAATCTGGCGCTCATGCTGGCCTTTGCTCTGGTGGCGGCCTTTGCATCATACCTGATCCTGCGCGCCACCCGCCCGGAAGCGCTGTTTTCCCTGATCCGCCACCGCCCCCTGCTGATGGCCATGATCTTTGCCCTCTACCCCTGGCTTTCCGCCCTGCCGCAGGAAATCCTATATCGCGTTCTCTTCTTCCGCCGCTATGCAAGCCTCATGCCCGGCCCCCGTGCCGCGATCCTGATCAATGCCGCGCTTTTTTCCTTCGCGCATCTCATGTACTGGAGCTGGATCGTCGCCATCCTGACATTCGCCGGCGGCATCATCTTCGCATGGGCCTATGAAATCCGCCGCAGTTTCGTGCTCGCCTTCCTGCTGCACGCGATCGCCGGCTGGATCCTGTTTGCCTTCGGCATGGGGCTCTATTTCTATGCCGGCAATGCGGTGCGCCCCTTCTGAGACGCTATTCCGCGGCGAGATGCAGATCGGCGCCCTGCTCATCGCCCTCAAACAGGTAATCGCGCGTGAGCGGCACCGCATCTTGGCGCCTTGCCAGCTGGATCTGGAAAACGACCTGCCGATAGTAGCGGAAGGATTGCTCGGCCGAGACGAGATAAAACCGCCACATGCGGCAGAAGCGATCATCATAAAGCGCGCGAGCCTTGTCGATATTGGCCATGAAGCGGCGGTGCCACTCGTGCAGGGTCTTTGCGTAGTGAAGCCGCCAGACCTCGATATCGGTGATGAAGAGATCCTGCTTCTCCACCGCCGTCATCACCTCCGAAAGCGCCGGCGTGTAGCCGCCGGGGAAGATGTATTTCGCCAGCCAGGGGCTGGTGTGGGAAGGCTCCTCCATGCGCCCGATGGTATG
>JALVEX010000024.1 GCA_027030435.1 Paracoccaceae bacterium | reverse complement strand
CGAGGCGGGTTTCGTTGGCGAGCGCAGAGAGCGCGGCGAGGGCTGGACTCTTCTCCATGGCTCCACTATTCAAGAGTTCTTGAAATGAAACCTACCCCATGCCCCCCATGATCGCAAGGGCGCGGGGTCGGGCGCGAAGGAGTGCTTTGATGCGCACCACCATCACCAAGGCCGAATTCACCGCAGAGGACCGCCGCCGCAGCCTGCGCACGCTCCGGCGCATGGTGCCCTATCTCTGGCCGAAGGATCAGCCCTGGATCCGCCGCCGCGTGGTGCTGGCGCTGGTGCTGCTGTTTGCCGCCAAGGTGGTGACGGTTCTCACCCCCTTCTTCTACCGCGCGGCGGTGAATGCGCTTGCGGGCGATGCGCCATCGGCGGGCTGGGCCATGGGCGCGGGCGCGGTGGGACTGACGGTGGCCTACGGCATGGCGCGGCTGATGGCCGCCGGTTTCCAGCAATTGCGCGATGCGGTTTTCGCCCGCGTCGCCCAGCGCGCCCTGCGCCAGCTGGCGCTCGAAACCTTCCGCCACATCCACCGCCTCAGCCTGCGCTACCACATCACCCGCAAGACGGGCGGCCTCAGCCGGGTGATCGAGCGCGGCGTGAAGGGGGTGGAATTCCTGCTGCGCTTCATGCTCTTCAGCCTCGGCCCGCTGATCCTCGAGCTTCTGATGGTGGCGGCGATCTTCTATTCGCTGTTCGGCCTGCCCTATCTCCTGGTGGTGGTCGTCACCATCACCGCCTATGTGTGGTTCACCATGAAGGTCACCGAATGGCGGGTGAAGATCCGCAAGGAGATGAACGATCAGGATGCGGACGCCAATCAGAAGGCGATCGACAGCCTGCTGAATTTCGAAACCGTCAAGTATTTCGCCGCCGAGGAGCGCGAGGCCGCGCGCTATGACGGCGCCATGGCCGGCTACGAGCGCGCCGCCCTCAAGACATCCTACTCCCTCGCCCTTCTCAATTTCGGCCAGGCCCTCATCATCACCCTGGGGCTGGTGGCGGTGATGGTGCTCGCCGCCGTCGAGGTGGAGAAGGGCAGGCTCACGGTGGGCGATTTCGTGATGGTCAATGCCTACATGATCCAGATCACCATGCCGCTCAATTTCCTCGGCACCGTCTATCGCGAGATCCGCCAGGCGCTGGTGGACATGTCCGACATGTTCGAGCTGCTCGAACAGCCCCCCGAGGTGACGGACAGGCCCGGCGCGAAGCCGCTCAAGGTGCGCGAGGGGCGAGTCACCTTCGATGACGTGCATTTCGGCTACGATCCCGAGCGCGAGATCCTGAAGGGGGTGAGCTTCGATGTGCCCGGCGGGGGATCGCTGGCGATCGTCGGCCCCTCGGGCAGCGGCAAATCCACCATCGGGCGGCTCCTGTTCCGCTTCTACGATGTCACCGGCGGGGCGATAAGGATCGACGGCCAGGATATCCGCGACGTGACGCAAGCGAGCCTGCACCGCGCCATCGGCATCGTGCCCCAGGATACGGTGCTGTTCAACGACACCATCTATTACAACATCGCCTACGGCCGCCCCGAGGCCAGCCGCGAGGAGGTGGAGGCGGCGGCGAAGGCGGCGCAGATCCACGATTTCATCCTCTCGCTGCCCGATGGCTACGCAACCCAGGTGGGCGAGCGGGGGCTGAAGCTCTCTGGCGGCGAGAAGCAGCGGGTGGGGATCGCGCGCACGCTGCTGAAGAACCCGCCGATCCTGCTGCTGGACGAAGCCACCTCGGCGCTCGATTCCGAAACCGAGCGCGGCATCCAGGACTCCCTGCGCCGCCTTGGCGAGGGGCGCACCGTGCTCACCATCGCCCACCGCCTTTCAACCATCGTGGACGCCGACGAGATCATCGTTCTCGAAAAGGGCAGGGTGGTGGAGCGGGGCACGCACGCGGCGCTGCTGGCGAAGGGCGGGCGCTACAGCGCCATGTGGCAGCGCCAGCAGGCCGAGGAGGCGCGCCGGGGCCGGCGGGCGGGCGGCGCGGAGCCCGCCACCGATCCGGACGCCGGGCCGGGCGCCTGAGGCCGGAACGGCGCCGCCATGTGCCCGGCGCCGCTGCCTCCCGAGAGCCTCTTTCGCCTCAAGGCGGCAAGATGCCGCGGATCAGTCCGAAAGCACGCGGTGGCGCGGCCCTTCGCGGTTCTCCTGCGCCACCTGACGGCGGCGCTCCGGCGTCACGCAGACCTTGTCGCCCGGAAAGGCCTCGCGCTTCACATAGCCGGGCTTGCAGCGATAGGTGCCAAGGAGCCTGATGCGGTGGAGATTGGCGCGTGCGTTCTCGCGCTGTGCAAGGGCCCGGCGCTCCGGGCGCACGCAGACATGATCCTCCGGGCTCGCCTCGCGCCACACATAGCCGTTCTTGCAGGTGTCGGGGCCGTAGGGGAGGGAGGGCGCCGGTTCCGCCGTGATCACGGCACGCTCGGGCGCCGGTTCCGCTGTCACCGATGGCGCGGGTTCTGCCGCTTCCCGCTCCGCCGCCTCGCGCTCGGCCCGGCGCTTGGCGGCACGATCGGCCAGCACGCCGCCCACGATGGCGCCGAGGATCGCGGCCGCCGCCGCATCGCCCCCGCCCGAGCGGCGCGCGCCCTCAGAGGCGCTGCCCTCATCGGGGCCGGCCGCGTCTTCCACCCCCTCGAGGGCCTGTAGATAGCGCCCGCTCACCCAGCCGTCCGGCCCGGGCTTGATCACATAGCACCAGTTGCCCTGGCATTCGGTAATATCGACAACCTCGCCCTCGCGCAGCACATCCACCTTGCCGAAGCGCACACCGGGGCCGGAGCGGACATTCACATCCGTAATCGCCGCCGCCTCCAGCGCCTGCACGGCCGTGCTCATGCCCGAAAGGGCCACGGAAGCGGCCACAACCATGGAAATGCAATCGGAAAATTTCATTTTCTCCTCCATCGGATCGTCGTCGTTCCTCGGGAAAAAGAATATTTTTCGCCATTTTTCCACGCAAGTAAGGGAAACCTTACCCTAGGTAAACCTCGCCTCGCCGTGGCGGGAGGAGGAGCGAAAGGGATGGCGCAGCGCAGCGCGAAAGCGGCATCGCTGCAAGGGGTTGCAAGGGATGAATGGTGCCCCCACACGGACTCGAACCGCGGACCTACTGATTACAAATCAGTTGCTCTACCAGCTGAGCTATAGGGGCACTCCGGGGTGATTTAAGGCTTTGGGGCGTATGGGGCAAGCCCCTTGGTTTGCCGGGCGCGGCAAAATTCACCGCTTTCATGCGCGCTTTCACTTCTGCCGGCGCATCAGCAGGATCACCGCGCCGAGCCCCACGAGGATCACCAGCACCGCCGCCGGGGCGGCCTCGCCGATGTTCTCGAGCGAGGCGGAATCATAGACCCGCGTCGCCAGCGTGTTGAAATTGAAGGGGCGCAGCAGCAGCGTGGCCGGCAGCTCCTTCACGCAATCGACGAACACCAGCAGAAGCCCCGTCAGCACCGAGCCGCGGATCAGCGGCAGGTGGATCTCGCGCAGGGTCTGGCCCGACGTGCGCCCGAGCGAGCGCGCCGCCATCGGCAGGCTGGGCGGGATGCGCGCCATGGCGGCGTCCGTCGCGCCCTGGGCGATGGCGAAGAAGCGCACGAAATAGGCGTAGATGATGGCGAAGGTGGTGCCGGTGAGGAGGAGGCCCGGATCGCTGCCCGTCAGCATGAGCACGAGATCGGCGAGGCGGTTGTCGAGCGCGGCGAGCGGGATCAGCACGCCCACCGCGAGCACGGCGCCGGGGGCCGCGTAGCCCAACGTGGTGAGCGGCAGGAGCAGGCGGGGCAGGCGGGCGCGGCTGAGGCGCACCCCATAGACGAGCACCAGCGCCGCCAGCATCGTCAGCACCGCCGCCCATCCACCGACCCAGATCGTATTGAGAAGCGCTCGGATCAGGCCGGGATCGCGCCAGCGCCCGGCATTTTCCAGCGCATGCGAGAGGATCACGCCGCCCGGGAGCGCAAAGCCGATCAGGAAGGGGAAGAGGCAGAGCGCCGCCGCCAGCCAGCCCCGCCAGCCCGTGAGGGTGACGGCGCGCACCGGGCGCGGATCGCGCGCGGCGTTGTGAAACCTGCGATTGCGCCGCGAGCCTCGCTCGATCCCCACCAGCACCAGCACCAGAAGCAGCACCACGCCCGCGATCTGCGCCGCGCCGCCGGCGTTGTTGCTCTCGAGCCAGGTGGTGAAGATGCCGGTGGTCAGGGTCTGGACGGCGAAGTAGTCCACGGTGCCGAAATCGGAGACCGTCTCCATCATGGCGATGGCGATGCCGGCGGCGATGGCGGGGCGCGCCAGCGGCAGGCCGAGGCGCAGGAAGCGCCCCCAGGGCCCGGCGCCAAGCGCGCGCGCCGCCTCGTAGGTATTGCCCGATTGCTCGCAGAAGGCGGTGCGCGCGAGGAGATAGACGTAAGGATAGAGCGCCGCGCTCAGCACGATCACCGCCGCCGTGCGCGAACGGATCTCGGGAAACCAGTAATCGCGCGCGCTCTGCCAGCCGAAGAGGGCGCGCAATTCGCTCTGCACCGGGCCGGCGTATTCAAGGAAATCCACCAGCGCATAGGCGCCCACATAGGCGGGGATCGCGAGCGGCAGCAGCAGCATCCAGGCCAGATGGCGCGCGCCGGGGAAGCGATACATGGTGATCAGCCAGGCCGCGCCCGTGCCCACCATCCCCGTCAGCACCCCGACGCCGGCCATCAGGATCAGGGTGTTGGCCAGGTAGCGGGGCAGGGTGGTGGCGAGGAGGTGGGGCCAGATGTTTTCGCTCGGGTTGAAGGCGATCCAGATCACGGAGAGGATCGGCAGCAGCACCAGGGCGGCGATCAGGAGGGCGGCGAGCGACCAGGGCGAAGCCCGGCCGCGACGCAGGATGCCGGGAGCATGGCGCGGGGGGGCGTGGCGCTTGCGGGCGTCTGGCGAGGCCATTTCCTGAGCGTTTTGCGTGGTCATTGCGGATCGCTACCCGAAAGCGCTATCACTGTAAAGAACGCCCGCTCCGGCCCCGGCCAGGGGTCGGGCCGGGTTTCGAGGCGGTAAGGTTGCAGGGCAGGCGGAAGGCGGGAGGAAGCGGATGCAGGTGGCCATACATCTCGGCGCGCATGCAACCGCCTCGGGCGCGCTTCTCAAGAGCCTGTTTCGCAACAAGGGCATCCTCGCGGCCGAAGGGGTTTCGCTGCCCGGGCCGGGGCGCTACCGGCGGATCCTGCTCGATCTTCTGCGGCGGCTTGAAGAGGCGCCCGAAGCCCCGGCCGACAGCGAAACCCTGATCGACACCATCAGCGATGAGCCGGGTGCGCGCCGCCTCATTCTCTCGCACGAGGATTTTATCTGCCCGCCCGGGCAGATCCTCGAGGATCGCATTCTCTACGCGCCCCTGAGCGAAAGGATCATGGGGCTTGAGCGATTGTTCCAGGGCGCGGAGATCGAATTCTTCCTCGCGCTCAGAAATCCGGCCGATCTCCTGCCTGCACTTCTCGCCCGCATGCCCGAAATCGGCGCAACCGGTCTCCTGCGCGGCACCGATCCGCTGGACATCAGCTGGCTTGACGTGGTGCGCCGCATCCGCGAGGCCGCCCCCGGCGCGGGGCTCACCCTGTGGTGCGACGAGGATTCGCCGCTGATCTGGGAGCCCCTGATGCGCGCGCTCTGCGGCCTGGGGCAGGGGATCGCCCTCAGGGGCA
>JALVEX010000023.1 GCA_027030435.1 Paracoccaceae bacterium | reverse complement strand
TGGATATAGGGGTGGCCCCGGCAAGTGTTGTGTTCCGCCGCATTGCCATGAGAGGCGTATCAGCTCATGCTGTCCGGCATAGCGCGCGATGCTCCGCCCCATCGCCCGCCGAACAGGCGCCCCACGCGCTGCGGCCTTCCCGCCGCATCCGCCCTTCAGCCACGCTCTTCGCCAAACCCGCCATATACCATTACCCGGCCACCCCTTTCCGGTAGATGATAGCGCGGCGAATTCATCTGGCAAGGATTTCCGCCGGCCTTTCCGGGCGTCAGCCCCCAAGGCACACCGGCAAGGGCGGGTTTCTCGAATGCAAACAGGCCCATCATCTCTCCCCGCCCGCGCTCCCGCGCGCCAGGTAATCGGCGTAGGTCTTGCCCGGTTCGTCCACGAAAAGCTCCGGGGCGAGCGCGGCCTCGCTGATCCTGTCCACCCTGAGGAGGCGGAAATCGCCGTGCATCTCGCACCAGCAGGTCACCGTCCACACCCGCCCCCAGTAATCGAGCTTCAGCGGGCGGATGAGGCGGGTGGTTTCGTCTCCGGCCGTGTCGGGATAGCGGATGCGCATCTTCTGGCGCGAGCGGATGGCGCGGCGGATCATCGGCATGTGGCGAAAGCCCTTCGCCGCATCGGCAAAGGGGTAGGTGGCAAAGCCCCAGCCCGCGCCGGGCGCACGGCTCTCCTCGGGCAGCACCGCATCGATCTTGGCCGAAAGGCTCCGCGCGGCGGCCTTCAACTCTTCGTCGCCCGCCTCGCCCACCACCTGCATCCCCAGATGCAGCGCCTCCAGTTCGATCATGGTGAGATTGAGCGGCGGCAGGGTGATCGCCGCCGTCACCCTGTAGCCCACGCCGCGCGCTCCCTCCACCGGCACGCCCGAGGCGGCCAGGGTTTCCATGTCGCGGTAGATGGTGCGCACCGATACCCCGAGGCGCGCGGCGAGATCCTGCGCCCGGTGCAGCCGGCCATCGCGCAGGATGGCGATCAGTTCGTAGAGGCGGTCGCTGCGGCGCATTGCGAATCCCTTGTGGATGGCTGAGGCGAGTATCCATGATTCTGTCAGGAAGTCAGGGATAAACTGCCATTATCCTGTCAGTTGACACTTTGCTGGCATCAAAAGCGCCGGAACGCGGCAAAAAGCCCGGATCGTGATCGATTTGGGGCTTTGATCCGGCTGGCGAAAGCCATAGATACGAGGGGGTATTCATGCGGGCGGCGGATCGGGCCGCCCAGGCAAGGGAGAAGCGACATGCTCAACAACATCGGCCTTCCGGGCCTTCTTCTGATCGCGATCGTGGTGCTGGTGCTCTTCGGGCGCGGCAAGATCTCCTCGCTGATGGGAGAGGTCGGCAAGGGGATTTCCTCCTTCAAGAAGGGGATCGCCGAGGGCAAGCAGGAAATCGAGGACAAGGCCGCCGCCGCGCGTGACGTGACGCCGGAAGAGGAAAAAGCAAAGGACGAGGCCTGAGCCGCCGGCTCGGCCGCGTCCGCCTTCCCGGATGACATATCATGTTTGACATCGGCTGGACCGAGCTTCTCCTGATCGGCATCGTGGCGCTGATCGTGATCGGCCCCGAGGATCTGCCGCGCATGTTTCACACGCTCGGCCGCTTCGTGGCGCGCGCCAAGGCGATGGCGCGCGAATTCCAGAGCGCCATGAACGAGGCGGCGAAGGAAAGCGGAGTTGACGAGGTCACGGCCGATCTGAAGAAGGCCACCTCGGCAAAATCGCTCGGCCTCGACAAGCTCGAGGAAGCGGCGAGCAAGTTCGAGGAATGGGATCCGTCCGCCTCGGCTGCGGCCAGGAAGACGGTGAAGACCGAAGAACTGAGCCCGGAGCGGGCGGAAGTGGCCGAGAAGATCCGGGCGGCAACCGCGAAAAGCGCCACCGAGCGCAAGGCGGCAGAGGCCGCCGAGGCCGCTGCATCGCCGGAAGCGGCGGGGGGCGCGGGCAGCAAGGCGGCAAAGCCTGCGGCGAAGAAAAAGCCCGCCGCGAAAAAGCCTGCCCCGAAAAAGACGGCGGCAAGGAAAACGGCTGCTAAAAAGCCGGCAGCGGGCGCGGGCGGCAAGAGCGGCGAATGATCCGGCATGATCAGGTGAAGCGGGTGATCGCAGATGAGCACTGAAACCGACACTTCGGAAATCGAAGACAGCGCCGCGCCGCTGATCGAGCATCTCAAGGAGCTGCGCTCGCGGCTGATCAAATCGGTGATCGCCTTCCTGATCGGCATGGTCATCGCCTTCAGCTTCTGGAATCCGATCTTCAATTTCCTCACCCAGCCCATATGTGGCGCGCTCACCGAGCGCGGGCAGGATTGCGGCCTGATCCTGATCAAGCTGCAGGAGGGCTTCTTCGTCGCCATCCGCATCTCGCTTCTGGGCGGGCTCGTCCTTTCCTTTCCCTATATCGCCTATCAGATGTGGCGCTTCGTGGCGCCGGGGCTTTATCGTCAGGAGAAGAACGCCTTCCTGCCCTTCCTGATAGCCTCGCCGGTGATGTTCCTGCTCGGCGCGGCCTTCGCCTTCTATGTGGTGATCCCGCTGGCGTTCAATTTCTTCCTCGGCTTCCAGCAGACGGGGCTTGCAGATCCTTCCGCAGCGGCGGAAGGCGCAAACGATCTCGCCAAGGTCGGCATCACCTTTCAGGGCTCGGTGGCCGAATATCTGGCGCTCACCACCAAGTTCATCGTCGCCTTCGGGCTCTGCTTCCAGCTGCCGGTGCTCCTGACGCTCATGGGCAAGGCGGGGCTTGTCTCTGCGCGCGGCCTGGCGGCGGTGCGCAAATATGCGGTGGTGGCGATCCTGGTGCTGGCCGCCATCGTCACGCCCCCCGACGTGATCACCCAGCTTATCCTGTTTTCCGTGGTGTACGGGCTCTACGAGATCTCGATCTGGCTGGTGCGCGGGGTGGAGAAGCGGCGCGAGGAGCGGCTGCGCGCCGAGGGGCTGTGGTTCGAGGATGACGATTTCGACGAGGACGACGAGGAAGAGGGCGGCAATGGCGAGGGCGAAAGCGGAGCGAGCGCATGAGCCCCGGCGATGGCGCGCCCGATCCGCTTGAACGCATCGCCGCCGCGCTCGAGCGCCTCAGCCCCGCGCCCGCCCGCGCGCCCGATTTCACCGCCGCCGATGCCTGGATCTGGCACGCGGATCCCGATCGCCTCCTGCCGGTGGATGCGGTGAACCGGGTGGATCTGGCGCTCCTCCTCGGTATCGACCGGGCGCGCGATACGCTCCTTGACAACACCCGCCGCTTCGCCCACGGCCTGCCTGCCAACAACGCGCTTCTTTGGGGCGCGCGCGGGATGGGAAAATCCTCGCTGGTGAAGGCGGTGCATGGCGCGCTGGTGCAGGAGGGGGAGGCGCTGAAGCTCGTGGAGCTGCAACGCGAGGATCTGCCCTCGGTGGGGCGCCTGCTCGCGCTTCTGCGAGATGCGCCCGCGCATCGCTTCCTGCTGTTTTGCGACGATCTCTCCTTCAGCCATGACGACGAGCATTACAAATCCCTGAAGGCGGTGCTCGATGGCGGCATCGAGGGGCGGCCCGAAAACGTGCTGTTCTACGCCACCTCCAACCGCCGCCACCTGATGCCGCGCGACATGATCGAAAACGAACGCTCCACCGCCATCAGCCCTTCCGAGGCGGTGGAGGAGAAGGTTTCGCTTTCCGATCGCTTCGGGCTCTGGCTGGGCTTCCACCCCTGCAGCCAGGATGAATATCTGGCGATGATCCGGGGCTATTGCGCGGCTTACGGCCTTTCGATCGACGATGAAACCCTGCGCGCCGAGGCGATCGAATGGCAGGCCACGCGGGGCAGCCGCTCGGGGCGGGTGGCCTGGCAGTTCTTCCTCGATCTCGCCGGGCGGCACGGGATTTCGATCAACCGTCAGTGAGCGTCTCCCGCCCGTGGCGCCAGCCTGAGGCAGAGGCCCGGGCCTCTGCGCACCCGTGGTGGGGCAAGCTCGATCAGGCATGACACGCGCCAGGGCGCGGACCTAATCCAGCCCGCCCTTTCCGGTGCCCTGAAGCACGCCGTGTTCGAGCGCGTAGCGGGTGAGGCCGGCGGTGGAGGAGATGCCGAGCTTGCGCTTTATGTTCTTCCTGTGGGTTTCCACCGTGCGCACGGAGATCTCGAGCTCACCCGCCACCTGCTTGTTGGATTTGCCCTGGGCGAGTTGCAGCAGCACGGTCTGTTCGCGCGAGGTGAGGGGCTCGCGGCCGTCCTTCGTGGTGAGGCGCGAGGGGGCCTCCTCGAGCGCCGCGCGCGAGCCGGAGCAGAGATAGCGCTCGCCGGCCATCACCGTATCGATGGCGCGCCGGATCTCCTCGGTGGGCACGTCCTTCAGGATGTAGCCCATGGCGCCGTGGGAAAGGGCGGTGTTCACGTATTCGGCGTTGTCGTGCATGGTGAGCACGAGGATGCGGGTTTCGGGGCGGCGCTCCAACAGGATCTCGGTGACGGTGAGGCCGTTCATCCCAGGCATGTTGAGATCGAGAAGCACCACATCGGGCGCGAGGCTCTCGATCTGCGCAATGATCGCCTCGCCGTTGCACAGGGTGGCGACGACGCGGATATCCTCGTAGGTTTCGAGGATCGCCTCGATCCCTTCGGCGACCATCGGGTGATCGTCGACGATGGCGATGGTGACGGGGGCGATGGTGACGGGCTTTCGTGCCCCGGCCGTGTTTTCGCTCATGCGCTTTCCTTTCCGATTTCCTCGGGCGGCAGCATGTGGGAGAGCGGCACCGTGGCCTCGATCACCAGCCCCGAGCGGCTGGAGAGCACGCGCAAGGTGCCGCCGATCTGTTCGATGCGCTCCTGCATGTTGCGCAGGCCGAGCCCGTTGCCGCTGCCCTGACCATGCGCCCCGGCCTCGAACCCGCGGCCGTTGTCGCTGATGCGCAGGGTGGCGCCGCGCTTGTGGCCGTAAAGCTCGATCTTCACCTCGCTGGCGCCGGAGTGGCGCTCGATATTGGTGAGCGCCTCCTGGGCGATGCGGTAAAGGGCGATGCGGGCTTCTTCGTCCAGGCGGTTGCGGAAGACGACCGTCTGCAGCGTGCAGCGGATCCCGGTGCGGCGCTGGAAATCCTCGGTGAGGGTCTGAAGCGCGGGCCCGAGGCCCAGATCATCGAGCACGCCGGGGCGCAGCGCGTGGCTGATGCGGCGCACCTCGCGGATCGCGCCCTTCAGATGCTCTATGCCCCGCGCGAGGCTCTCGCCGGCGCGCCCGTCGCCCGCCTTCAGGCGGCGTTGGGCCAGCTCGAGCGCATAGCGCACCCCCACGAGGATCTGGCTGATGCCATCGTGCAGTTCGCGCGCCACCCGCGAGCGCTCCTCCTCCTGGGTATCGACGATCCTCTGCGTCAGCGCCATCAGCTTGGCATCGGCAAGGCGGCGCTCGCGCAGGGTGATGAAGAGGCCGGAGAGGAATACCAGCAGGAGCGCCGCCATGGTGATCGCGCCGATATAGAGGAAGGTGCGGCGCACGCGCTCTTCCACCTCGGCGCGCTCGGCGGCGACGGTGGCGAGCACGTCATCTATGAACACGCCCGTGCCCACCGCCCAGCGCCAGTCCTGCAGGCCGATCACGTAGCTCACCATCTTCTCCGGCTTGCCGGTGGAGGGCTTTGGCCATTCATAGGTGAGATAGCCGCCGCCCTTGCGGGCCACCTCGATCATGCGGTCCACCACCTTCTG
>JALVEX010000022.1 GCA_027030435.1 Paracoccaceae bacterium | reverse complement strand
CAACGCCCTGACGCGCCAGTACAAGGCGCTGATGGCAACGGAAGGCGTGGAGGTGGACTTCACCGAAGATGGCATCCGCGCACTCGCCCGCATCGCCGCGGAGGTCAACCAAAGCGTGGAGAATATCGGCGCGCGCCGGCTTTACACGGTGATGGAGCGGGTTTTCGAGGAGCTTTCCTTCAATGCCCCCGATCAGCCCGGCAGCAGCGTGACCATCGATGAAAGCTACGTGGAGCAGCACCTCGGGGAGCTCTCCAGATCCGCCGATCTCAGCCGCTACGTGCTTTAAAAAGGCTCTGTTTCTGCCCTATACTACTGCAGATCGGCAAATGCCGCCTGAAGCCTTGCCACGGCATCTTCCACCCGCGTGCGCGGTGTGGCGAGATTGAAACGCAGGAAGCTCTCGCCCCCCGTGCCGAAGCTCTCGCCGTGATTGGCGGCGATCTTCGCCTCGCCCTCCACCCGGCGGCGAACCTCGTCAGGGCTCATCCCGGTGCCGGAAAAATCCACCCAGGCGAGATAGGTCGCTTCGAGCGGCATCGAGCGCACGCCGGGGATCGCATTCACCCCCTCATCGAACAGCCGGCGATTGCGATCGAGATAGGGCAGCAGGGCATCCACCCACTTCGCCCCTTCGGGGGAATAGGCGGCTTCCGTCATTACCAGCCCGAAGCTGTTGGGCGCGATGCCCAGCGCAGCCATGCGCGCGGCGAAGCGCTGGCGCAAATCGGGATCATGGATGATCACGTTGCCGCAATGGGCGCCGGCGATGTTGAAGGTCTTGCTCGGGGCGGTAAGCATCACCAGACGCTCGGATATGCCTTCATCTGCAAGCGGCATCGGGATGTGCCTGTGGCCCGGCATCACCAGATCGTGGTGGATCTCGTCGGACACCAGCACGAGATCATGCCGGCGCGCGAAATCTGCCACGCCCCGAAGCTCCTCGCGGCTCCAGACGCGCCCGCCCGGATTGTGCGGCGAGCACAGGATCAGCATCTTCTCGTGCCCCGTCATCCGCTGATCCCAGGCAGCGAAATCCATCTCGTAGCGGCCGTCGCGCATCACCAGCGGGCATTCCACCACCTTCCGCCAGCTGGCCCGGATCACCCGGGCGAAGGCATGGTAAACGGGGGTGAAAAGCACCACTCCATCACCCGGATCGGTGAAGGCCTCAAGGCACATGGCGGTGCCGTTCACCAGGCCGTGGGTGGTGAAGATCGCTTGCGGATCCACCTCCCATCCGTGGCGCTCACGCATCCACCAGCAGATCGCATCGCGATAGGAGGCATCATCGCCGTAATAGCCGAAGATGCCGTGATCGAGCATTCTCCCGAGTGCGGCGCGCACGCAATCGGGCGCTGGGAAATCCATGTCGGCCACCCACATGGCGATGCCATCATCGGCCGGCACGCCATAGAGCTTTTCCATCATGTCCCATTTCAGGGAATGGGTGTTGCGGCGGTCGATGATCCGATCGAAATCCATGGGGCCCTCTCATTGTTTCGCGCCAAGCTAGCGAAAGCGCGGCCAAGCGCAAGGGGCGTTGCGCGGGCCGGGCCCATGCCCTAAATGTGGGCCATGACCATACGCCCGATCCTCATCCATCCCGATCCGCGCCTGAAGAAGGCGTGCAAGCCTGTGGAGAACATCACCGGCGAATTGCATGCGCTTTCCGAAGACATGCTCGAAACCATGTATGACGCACCGGGGATCGGCCTTGCCGCGCCGCAGGTGGGGATCCTGAAGCGGCTGATCGTGCTCGATGCCCAGCGCGACAAGGATGCGCCCCGCAGCCCCGTGGTGATGTTCAACCCGGAAGTGATCGCCAAATCCGAGGATCTCAACACCTATGAGGAAGGCTGCCTCTCGATCCCCGAGCAATATGCCGAAGTCACCCGCCCCGCCGAGGTGCGCGTGCGCTGGATCGATGCCGATGGCGAGGAGCGGGAAAAGGACTTCGATGGCCTCTGGGCCACCTGCGTGCAGCACGAAATCGATCATCTGAACGGCGTCTTGTTCATCGATTACCTGAAGCCGCTCAAGCGCCAGCTGATCACCCGCAAGATGGTGAAGCTGAAGCGCGAGCTGGCGCGCGAAAAGGCCTGAGCAGAAAACGGGAGCAAGGGGCGTTGCGCATCATCTTCATGGGAACGCCGGAATTTTCCGTGCCCGCCCTCGAGGCGCTGGCGGAGGCGGGGCATGAGATTGCCGCCGTCTATACCCAGCCGCCGCGCCCGGCGGGGCGGGGCAGAAAGGAGCGCCCCTCGCCCGTGCATCGGCGCGCCGAAGAGCTTGGCCTCGAGGTGCGCCATCCGGTTTCTCTGAAGAATACCGCCGAACAGGAGGCCTTTGCCGCGCTTGAAGCGGATCTCGCCGTGGTCGTGGCCTACGGGCTGATCCTGCCCCAGCCCGTTCTTGATGCGCCGAAAAACGGCTGCCTCAACATCCACGCCTCGCTCCTGCCGCGCTGGCGCGGCGCAGCTCCCATTCACCGCGCAATCATGGCGGGGGACAAGGAAACGGGTGTCTGCATCATGCGGATGGAGGCCGGGCTTGATACCGGGCCGGTGCTGCTTTGCGAAGCCACCTCAATAAACCCCGAGGATACGACCGGCACCCTGCACGACAGGCTTTCGCAGATGGGGGCAGGGCTGATCGTGCAGGCGCTGGATCGGCTGGCTGATCTCGAGCCCCGGCCCCAGCCCGAAAAGGGCGTGACCTATGCGCAGAAGATCGACAAGGCCGAATCCCGGATCGATTGGAACCGCCCTGCCATTGAGGTCGATCGTCACATCCGCGGCCTCAGCCCCTTTCCCGGAGCCTGGTGCGAGATCGAAGGCGAACGGGTGAAACTACTGCAAAGCAGGCTCGCGGAAGGTGATGGCGCGCCGGGGCAGGTTCTGGATGGCTTTACCGTGGCCTGCGGTGATGGGGCGGTGGAGATCCTCAAGGCCCAACGCGCCGGCAAGCAGGCGATGGGCGCGCAGGAATTTCTGCGTGGAAAGCCTTTGCCCGAAAAGCTTGATTAGGCTCTGATGCGGCCCAACATGGCGATTTCAAGCCTCATGGCGGATCCATATTCCCTTGCGCCCCTGACGAATTTCCAAAGGCAGTAAGCAGCCATGCGCCAGTGAAAGAATGGTGCCAGGCGCCGATAGCGCGCGGTGATTTCCGGATCACCATATGCGGCAAGGAATGCCTGTTTTTCACGCGGCCGGAGCGGGCGGTGCCCATAGAGGGCCTGCATCGCCGGGGAAAGATGGATCGCGATATCCTCGCAGGGATCCCCCGCCGCAGGGCATTGCCAATCTATGAGTTTCGTGCCCTCTTCCCCGGCAACAAGATTTGCCGGCACCGGATCGCCGTGGAGAAGGGCGATGCGGCGCGTTGGCGGCACAAGGCCGGAAGGAGCCAGTGAAAGCAGGCGGCGGGCCTGCGGGGACGGACAGGAAGCCAGCATGGCGCGGGCATGTGCCGCGATCGCTCCGCTGCCCGAGGGAATGACGCGCGAAACCCAGCCCCATGCGTGATGATCATGCAGTTTGCGCAGGGTCAGGGCCGCTTCTGTAGGCGATACACGCCCGGCAATGCCCCTGACATGCCGATAGGCCAGGATCATTCCCGCAGCTGTCTTCAAGCAAGCTATCGGCTCCGGTGCGAGCCCGTGGGGGGCCAGCCTCTGCATGGCTTCATACTCGCTTTCGGGGAGGTTGGGAAAGAGCGGGTTGCCCCGCTTCGCACCGGCTGCAATCTTGATAACGATGTCCTGATCGCGCCAGCGCACCCGCCATAGCCTGTTGCTGCGTCCACCCCGCAGAATCTGCCAGTTCGCCTGCGATGGGATCACGAGATGCGCATCCACTGCCCGCGGAATCCATCGTGAGGCGCGCCCCGGCGAAGGCCTGATCTCGTTGTGCATGCAGAGCGCGCCCCGGATTTCCATTGCGGTTGCAACAGGGCAATTCTGCCAATTTTCCTCGGCTGTCAACCTCCGGAAAGGTAGCGTACCCCCCAAGGCCTGCAAGATTGCGATGCCTTGCAGATGGAAAGTCGGTCAGATTTCGGGGCTACGCAGAGCGGTGAGCGCGGATGCCGGTATTTTCTGACCGTTGTCCATGAGAAGCACGGCCGCGCCATCCTCCATCCTCGCTTCCCGAATGGTGGCATAGGTTTCGGCCAAGTTCTGCCCAAGGGATTTTCCGTCCTTGTAGCTTTCCACGCTGAAGCTGTAGAGCCCGGGCGGGAGCGGCTGGCCTCCGGCTCCAACGCCGGCCCATTCGATCGCCTCGCCGTCAAGCCCTATCGGGCTGCGGCCCACTTCGGCCCCGGACGCATCACGCACGATCAGTTCGGCCTGGTCAGCCTCTGCATCGGGCTTCGGGAAGATGGTTACGGGGCTGCCACCGAAACGTGCCGGCATTTCCGCGCGCCCTTCCATGCCCACCCATCCGGCCACTTGCGCCAGGCCGCTGCCTGAAAGGCCGGTCGCGATACTCTCGAGCAGCTTGTTTGATCTGATCTGCTGCTCAACACCCGAAAACGTTGCCAGCTGGACAGCGAATTCCTCGTTCTTCATGGGATTGAACGGATCCTGATTCTTCATCTGGGCCGTCAGCATCTTCAGAAATGTATCGAAATCGCTGTTGAAAGCTGCCGTGGGCTTCTCGCCAGCACCATTGCGCAATGGCTGTGTTGCCGGGGGCGGCGATGTGATTGGTTGCATGGGGTATCCTTTCCTTTCTCAGAGGCGCAGATCGAGCCTTTCCGATATTTCAAGCACAAGCGGGGCCGGGCGCGGCCTGTGCATTGCGGCATCCGCTTTCGCCTCCGCGCCAAGATCGGCCAAAGGGGTTTGCTCAACAGGCATCGCCTCGCCCCGGCCACGCTGATCGCTCATCCCGGATCCGAAGCTGAATTCCGAATTGCCATAGCCCAGATCCCGAAATTCCTGCGTCAATTCGTTGATATTGCGGCGCATCAGATCCAGTGTTTCGGGCCGTTCGGCATGAATGGAAACGGCTATCGCGTTATTATCCTTCATGGTCATAACCAGCCTGACACGCCCAAGCTCCTCGGGGTCAAGGCGCAGTTCGATCGGGCGATCGGCAATCTGCACCGCGGCCTGTGCAACCTGCTGGATGACATGCCGCTCGGCCACAGGAAGGTGAGGCGGGGCATGGCCTCGTGCAACCCCGGCAACCTCACGGAGGGTATCCGGGCCGACAGTTGAATGGGGCCCATTACCAGCCATCAGGGTATTCAGGCTCTGGTTCAATCCATCATGCGGATTTTCCACTTTCGGAACTCCTGGAGAATCGCCCGCCGGAAAAGCCGGTAGATTGCCTCTCCTCATGGGCCTGTGCTCGCTGACAGGCTGCCTCGGGTGTGTTTCACGGCTTCCGTCGGAAACATCGTTGTCTTTCCGCAGAATACCTGCATCGCCTTCCGGGCCTGCCGATCCCCCGAAATGATCGCCATCAGCCATGCCGTTGCCCCGGCCAGAGCCGCTATTCAGGAATATTTCCCTTTTTTTCAGCGGCTTGCCGGGGCGAACTGCCTGAACCGCTTCACCCATATCAACCGAGCCAGCGGCTGGGGCATCTGCCCTGTCCGCCCTTGTATTCTCGCTTCCCCGGGATTCCCCATTCCGCAGGTCTGGCAATGAACCGGCCTGCATCTGCTCCCCTTTGTCTTGCTGATGG
>JALVEX010000021.1 GCA_027030435.1 Paracoccaceae bacterium | reverse complement strand
GATCGCCCGCGCCGGCACGGTCAATGCCGCAGACGGAACAGTCCTGCCGACAGGCATCCAGATCGGCCTCGGGGTCCGCCCGTCCTCGGTGACCGTTCATCTCGCGCAAGGCGCCCTCTCCCAGACGAACGGCGATCTCGACCTCGCCATCGAGGGCGCGGGCTTCTTCGAGGTCACTCTGCCGTCCGGCATTTCCGCCTTTACCCGAGACGGCGCCCTCAAACGCTCCGCCGAGGGGCAGATCGTCACTTCTGACGGCTATCCCGTCGTGCCCGATATCACCATTCCTTCCGATGCCCGCAGCATCTCCATCAATGCGGAAGGCGAAATATACGCCTATTTCAACAACCGCACCGAGCCGGAGCTTCTCGGCCAGCTCACGCTCGCCGGCTTCACCAATCCCGCCGGGCTGGAAGCAAAGGGCGGAAATCTGTTTCTCGAAACATCCGCTTCGGGGCCGGCGCTTGTGGGCACGCCGGGAAGCGATGGTCTGGGCGTGCTGCGGCAGGGGTATCTCGAGGATTCTTCCGTGGATCCGGTGCGCGAGATCACCGAGTTGATCGAGGCCCAGCGGGGATACGAGATGAACTCGAAGGTCATTTCGGCCGCCGATCAGATGCTCGGCGCAACAACCCAGATCCGCTGATGAAACGGTATCTCATCATCCTTTCCGCCCTTCTGCTGCCGGCAATGCCCCTATATGGGGAAACGGTCACGGCCGCACGCACCATTCGCAGCCAATCCATTCTCACCGAGAATGACATCACCATGCTCGCCATGGCCGTTCCCGGTGCGATCAGCGATCCGGCCCAGGTGATCGGCAAGGAGGCGCGGGTCGTTCTCTATGCCGGCCGTCCGATCCGGCCTTCGGACATCGGCCCGCCGGCCATCGTTCGGCGCAACCAGATCGTCACGCTCCGATACAGATCGGGAAACCTCACGATCGCCGTCGAGGGGCGGGCGCTTGGAAGGGGGGGCGTGGGCGATCCCCTGCGCGTGATGAACCTTGCATCGAGGGTCACGGTGACCGGGCGGATCACCGCCGATGGCTCCGTGATCGTGAGCAGCCAGGCAGACAGGAAATGAAAGGGTCTCTCATGCGCATCGCCGGAATATCCGCCTCTTTCCTCCTCCTGCTGGCAGCCGGGGGCTGCTCGCGGCTGGAAAATGTCGGCAAGGTGCCTGAATTTTCCCCACAGACCCAAACCCAGGAATATCAGGCGATGATGAATCCCCCGCTTCCGGAGCGGATCGAACGCAGGCGCACGATCGAGCGCGCCTCTTTATGGACGGGCGAACGCTCCTCTCTCCTTGGCGACAGGCGCGCCGTGAACCGCGGGGATATACTGACGGTTGTCATCGAGATAGATGACAAGGCCGAAATTTCCAACAGCACCAGCCGATCGCGGAAGGGAAGCGAGAAAATGGGCATTCCCTCGCTCCTCGGGATCCCGCAGCGGATAAATCGCCATCTGCCCCAGGGGGCCACCATGGATCCGGCGATCGCCGCCAATTCCACAAGTTCCTCAACCGGTCAGGGCTCCATCCGGCGCAACGAGAAACTGACCTTGCGCATCGCCGCTACGGTGGTTGACGTGCTGGGCAATGGCATCCTTGCCATCAAGGGCTCGCAGGAAGTGCGGGTGAACTACGAAATCCGCGAGCTTCTGATCAGCGGCTATGTGCGCCCCGAGGACATCACGCGCAAGAACGAGATCACTTATGACAAGATTGCCTCGGCCCGCATCTCCTACGGCGGGCGGGGGCATATCTCGGATGTTCAGCAGCCCCGATACGGCCAGCAGGTGGCCGATATAATTCTGCCATTCTAGGAGGTTGCGATGGGAAAGCTGATCCCTCTGATCATGGCCCTTGTGGGCGCGGGTGCCGGGATCGGTGCCGGCCTCGCCCTGCGCCCGCCGTCTGGTGCTGAGGAGGCCTTGCAGGAATGCCCGCAAACATCAGAAGCGGCCGCCCTGAAAGAGGGCGAACAGGCGCTGCACCCGGAAAGCACGGGAGACAGTGGCACCGGGGAGAATGCGAAGGCAAGCTATGTCAAGCTCAACAACCAGTTCGTTGTTCCGGTTGTGAAATCGGGCAAGGTTGCAGCTCTGGTTGTCATGTCCATAAGCCTTGAAGTCACCGAGGGTGGGAACGAGGCCGTTTTTGCCGTCGAGCCAAAGCTGCGGGATTCCTTCCTTCAGGTCCTGTTCGATCATGCGAATGCCGGCGGGTTCGATGGCGCCTTCACCGCGTCAAACAAGATGCTGATCCTGCGCGATTCCCTGAAGGAAACGGCGGTTCGGATCCTGGGGAGCACCGTGCGCGACGTCCTGATCACGGATATTGTGCGCCAGGACAGCTGACAATTGATGAAATGCACGCCGGTGGTTCCCTCGCGCCCGGGAGGGAGACCGACGCTCTTTCGCGAACCGATCCCGCGGTGCGGATCGGGAAGCCAGGGGCAGGAAACAACAGAGATGATCAGGCCTGTGCATCCCAGGAAACTTACGAAATATCAACCCATTCGCCTTACTGACGAAGGTGGATATTGCAAGAATTGCGATGAAAGGGCGAAGCACCGTGGCGAAATACAATCTGTTGCTCATGGTATTGATTCGCGCTTTCCGCTTTATCGCGTTTCTGGTTGTCCCACCCGTGCTTCCGGCGGCTTCGGCTTCTGCATATACGGCGGAGGCCGGCGCCGATCTCCCGGAGGTGTGCGACGATGCGGCGCGCTATGCCGCCCTTCGCACCGGGGTGCCACTTTCCGTTCTGAAGGCGATCTCACTCAACGAGACGGGGCGGCGGCACGGGAGTGTGATGCGGCCCTGGCCGTGGACTGTCAACATGGAGGGAAAAGGAGTCTGGTTTGAGAGCAGGGATGCCGCGCTCGCCTATGTATACAAGCATTTCAAGCGCGGCGCCCGCAGCTTCGATCTTGGATGCTTCCAGATAAATTACAAATGGCACGGAAAGGCGTTCAACTCGATCGAGGAGATGTTCGATCCCAGGAAGAATGCGCTTTATGCGGCCAGGTTTCTTCTCGCGCTTTACGGGGAAAAGGGGACTTGGGGCGCGGCAGCCGGGGCATATCATTCCCGCAGCGAAAAATATGCCTCACGCTACCGGAAACGATTCGAAAGATTCCGCCTCGCCCTTGCCGGAGAGGATGAGATACCGGTCCTGCCGGCAGGCATGCCCGAAATGCCAGCAGGCGGGAGGGTGGCCGAAACGGCGCCGCAGCCCCGCATCAACACCTATCCGCTGCTGCAGGGCGGGTCGCAGAAAAGCCTGATGGGTTCGCTCATGCCATTGGGCGGCAGACGGAAAATCATACCGTTGATCGGCGCGGCCGGAAGCGGAGGGCGGAGCTGATGAGCACGGTAACGGCCAGAATTCCCCGCATGCAGCCGACCGTCCTTCTTGCTATAGCGTTGATGGCAATCATCGTCATGATGATCCTGCCCATGCCCGCATGGGTCCTCGATATCGGGCTCGCCGTTTCCTTCTCCCTCGCCATCCTGATCTTCACGGTCACGCTGTTCATCGAGCGCCCGCTCGATTTCTCCTCATTTCCGACGGTCCTTCTGGCCACGCTCATGTTGAGGCTTTCACTCAACGTATCATCGACAAAGCTCATCATCGGCCAGGGGCATACCGGCACCGGCGCCGCCGGGTCCGTGATCGAAGGTTTCGCAAGCTTCGTGATGAACGGCAGCGTGTTTCTGGGGCTCGTGGTGTTTGGCGTGCTGCTGATCGTGAACTTCATCGTGATCACCAAGGGCGCGGCGCGCATGGCGGAAGTGGGCGCGCGGTTTGCGCTCGATGCCATGCCCGGCAAGCAGCTCGCCATTGACAGCGACATGTCGGCCGGCGCGATCGATCACGCGGAGGCGCGGGCCAGGCGCGAACGCGAACAGGCCGAGACGACATTCTTCGGTTCTCTCGACGGGGCCTCGAAATTCGTGAAGGGCGATGCCATTGCCGGGCTCCTGATCACCCTGCTCAATCTGGTGATGGGCCTCGCCATGGGCACGCTGATCCACGGCATGCCTTTTGCCCAGGCCTTCGAGACATATGCCATTCTCACCGTGGGGGACGGGCTTGTCTCGCAGATCCCGGCCGTCATCATATCGATTGCCTCCGCGCTTCTGCTGGCCCGCGGCGGTACCACCGGATCCACCGATATCGCACTGCTTTCACAGCTGGGAAAATATCCGGCCGCACTGGCAACGGTGGGCATCCTCATGGCCGTTTTCGCGCTCGTTCCGGGGCTGCCCTTCGTGCCCTTCATGTCGGGCGCGGCCCTGCTGGGCGGCGCGGCCTGGTTCATGCGCAGAAAGGAAGCGGCGCGCAGTGCGGCGCGAGCGGAGGGTGTGGTGCAGGAAGCCAAGGAGGCCGTGCCCGAGCGCCTGGGCGATCTCCTCGATCTTGATGATATCCATGTGGAATTCGCACCGGACCTCGTGGCCATGGCCCTTGATCCCGCAACCGGGCTTGACGCGCGGATCGGCAACATGAGGCAGCATATCGCGCGCACTTACGGCCTCATTCTCCCGGAGATACGGCTCACGGATGATGCCTCCCTGCCGCCGGGCACCTATGTGATCCGCATTCAGGGCGTTGAGCAGGCGCGCGATCGCCTTGTCCCCGAGCGCGCGCTCGCGCTTCTGGGCGACGGCAATGCAAATCTCCCGGAAGGCGATGACGTGAAGGAGCCCGTTTACGGTGCCCCGGCGCGCTGGATTCCCGCTGATGCACGGGAAAGCGCGACCCTCGCCGGGGCAACGGTCGTCAGCCCCACGGAAGTGCTGGCAACCCATCTCCTCGAGGTGATAAAGGCGAATTTCCCCCGCCTTCTCACGCTGAAGGCGCTCCGGCGGATCCTGGACGAGCATGTCAATCTGAGTGATCCGGAGCGAGCCGCCGCCAATCGGCGCGTGCTGGATGAGCTTGTCCCCGAGAAGGTCCCGGTCGATCTGCTTCTGGCCGTGCTGCGCCTGCTGCTCGAGGAGCGGGTTTCGATACGAAATCTTACCCTTATCCTGGAGGCGATTGCGGAGGTCAGGAACCTGCTGCAATCGCCCGAAGCCATCTGCGAGCACGTTCGTCAGCGCCTTGGTTTCCAGCTGGTTGCGGATCTGAAGCGGGAGGATGGCACGATCCCGATCATCCAGCTGGCGCCTGAATGGGAGGAGATATTCAATACCTACCAGATCGAGGGCGAAAGAGGGCAGGTGGATGTGGCGCTGCCGCCGGACGATTTCAATCGACTTGCGGGCGGGATTGCGGAAAAGATCAGCCAGGCTTCCGAAGCCGGGATCTACCCTGCAATCGCGGCCGCCCGGCATCGGCGGCGGTTCATCCACACGGTTCTTGCGGCCAAGGGGATCCAGAACCCCGTGCTCTCCTTTGAAGAGATCGCCCTGGAGGCGCGCCCCTCGCTTGTCGGGCTGGTGGGCGCATGAGCGAGGCCCTTGCATATCTCTTCGATGCCGGGCGCATGGCTTGGATTGTCGGGGGCATGGTGTTCCTGCGCATCGGTGGGATGATGGCATTGCTGCCGGCCTTCGGTGAAAGGAGCATTCCCCTGCGCGTCCGGCTGGCGATCACGCTTTGTTTCACGATTCTGGTGGCGCCGGCCGTGGTGCCGGCATTCCCCGATGATTTCGGTTTCTCGGGGGGATCCGTGCGCATGGTCCTGGCAGAAATTGCCCATGGGCTCGTTCTGGGAATCGCG